>JAXITB010000025.1:0-14238 GCA_034680305.1 Polaromonas sp.
CAGTGGTGAAGCCGATCAGGCCGCGCGCCGGAATGCGGTATTCCAGGCGCACACGGCCGCGGCCGTCCGGCTCCATGTTGACCAGCTCACCCTTGCGCTCGCCCAGGGCCTGCATCACGCCGCCCTGGTGCTGCTCTTCGATGTCTGCAGTGACCAGTTCAATGGGTTCACAACGCTCGCCGTTGATGTCTTTGTAGACCACCCGAGGTTTGGACACCGCCAGCTCGTAGCCTTCGCGGCGCATGTTCTCCAGCAAGATGGTCAGGTGCAACTCGCCCCGACCCATGACCTCGAACACGCCCTCTTCGTCGGTTTCCTTGACCCGCAGGGCCACGTTGTGTTGGAGCTCTTTTTGCAGACGGTCCCAGATCTGGCGGCTGGTCACGAACTTGCCTTCCCGGCCAGCCAGCGGGCTGGTGTTGACGCAAAAGTTCATGGTCAGCGTGGGCTCATCGACCTTGAGCATGGGCAGGGGCATCGGGTTGGCCACGTCGGTGACCGTCACACCGATGCCGATGTCAGCAATGCCGTTGATCAACACAATGTTGCCCGGTCCGGCTTCGGTCACCTGCACACGGTCCAGGCCCTGAAAGGTCAGGACCTGGTTGATACGCCCTTTGATGGTTCGCCCGTCTGGGCCTTCCATGACCGCTACGTCCTGGCCGGGCTTGATGGTGCCCTGGCTGACGCGGCCCACGCCAATGCGCCCCACGAAGGTGGAAAAGTCCAGTGCGGAAATCTGCAATTGCAGCGGTGCTGCCGGATCGCCCTGCTGGGGCGGTACGTGCTTGAGCACCGTCTCGAACAGGGCCGACATGTCGGGGCCCCATTGCTCGCCGGGCGCACCTTCCGTGAGCGACGACCAGCCGTTGATGCCCGAGGCGTAGACCACTGGAAAGTCCAGTTGCTCGTCATTGGCGCCGAGTTTGTCAAACAGATCGAAGGCGGCATTGATCACGGCGTCCGGTTTGGCGCCGGGTTTATCGACCTTGTTGACCACCACGATGGGCCTGAGTCCAAGGGCCAGCGCTTTTTTGGTCACAAAGCGGGTTTGTGGCATCGGGCCTTCTTGTGCATCAATCAGCAAGACCACGCCGTCAACCATGGACAGGGCCCGCTCGACCTCGCCGCCAAAGTCTGCGTGGCCGGGGGTATCGACGATGTTGATGTGAGTGTCCTTCCAGGACACAGCGCAGTTCTTGGCCAAGATGGTGATGCCGCGCTCACGCTCAATGGCGTTGTTGTCCATCACCGTGTCGACCACTTTTTCGTGCTCGGCGAAAGTGCCCGATTGCCGCAGCAACTGGTCCACCATGGTGGTCTTACCATGGTCGACGTGGGCGATGATGGCGATGTTTCTGATCTGCTTGCTCATGCTTTTTTCCTTCAGGCCACGCTCGCTTGCGCGTGTGGCTCGCTTTCCAAGATCTGTTGAATTTCAAGGGGGCTCAACAAACGGCCCGGTATCAGTACGCCGGCCTTCACATGGCCGGTGCCCAGCAAAACATCTCTCGCCGCATCGTGCGCGCCAACGCTCTGCGACAGGCCCAAGGCCAGCGCAGGGGCCGACAGCCGAGGGGCAAACACCGCCACGGGCTTGGCGTCTGGCCAGTCACCGCGGCGGCGCAAGCCACTGAGAAAACGACCGGCATTTTCAGCATCAAGTTCGACGCGGCCGTGATCTTGCAGCAAGCTGGCAATGGGTTGCAGCGCCTGCATGCGCTCGCGCTCATCCATGGCTTGGAGCTGCTCCAGGGTGAAGCACTGGCTGACCTCAAAGGGTCCGGTCTGCACACGGCGCAAGCTCACCAGGTGCCCACCACATCCCAGGGCCAGACCGATGTCTTCGCCCAGGGTGCGGATATAAGTGCCTTTGCTGCAGCCGACGCGAAGTCGCAGAAATGGCGCGTCGCCGTCCAATTGCATCTCCAGCAACTCAAGCTCGTGTATCACCACATCGCGCGCCTGACGCTCGACATCTTGCCCCAGACGGGCATATTCATACAGGGCCTTACCGTCCTTCTTGAGGGCGCTGTGCATGGGCGGAATCTGGCGGATCGGCCCGGTGAAGCGATCGAGCACCTCGACCACCTGGCCGGCGGTGCAAGTCACCGCCAGACGGGCCAGCACCTGGCCTTCGGCATCGGCCGTGCTTGTCTGCACTCCGAGCCGCACCACGGTTTCATAGACTTTGTCGGCGTCGAGGTGCAACTGGCTGAATTTCGTGGCCGAGCCAAAGCACAAGGGCAACACACCGCTGGCCAGCGGATCGAGCGTTCCGGTGTGGCCCGCTTTTTCAGCGCGCAGCAGCCACTTGACCTTTTGCAAGGCATCGTTGCTGGACGGGCCCAGCGGCTTGTCGAGCAGCAGCACCCCATGCACGGGGCGACGCTGCACCCGTGCACGAGGAGCAGCTTTCATCTCAGTCTGACTCCTTGGACCGTGAAGCCACGGCCTTGGCGATCAAAGCGTTCATGTCGGAGGCCTGCTCTGTCGTGCGGTCGAACATGAAGTGCAAGGTGGGAACTGTGTGGATGTGCAGACGTTTGAACAGCCCGTTGCGCAGGAATCCAGCCGCCGCATTGAGTCCCTCGGTAGCCGCTTCCGGCTCACCGGTGAGCAGGCTGAAGTAAACCTTGGCATGGGCATAGTCCGGGGTGACCTCCACCGCATTGATGGTGACCATGCCCACCCGCGGATCTTTGAGCTCGCGCGCGATCAACTCCGTCAGGTCCCGCTGGATCTGATCGGCCACGCGAAAACCGCGATTGGCAGTGGATGATTTCTTGCGCATGAACTTTGCCTTCAACGCCGTACGTCATCGACGCGCGGCGTTGACCCGGTCAGACCCCAAGGGTACGAGCCACTTCCTTGATTTCGAAGAATTCGAGCTGATCGCCCTCAGAAATGTCGTTGTAGCCCTTGATGTTGAGGCCGCACTCGAAGCCTTCCTTGACTTCGCGAACATCGTCCTTGAAGCGCTTGAGCGACTCCAACTCGCCAGTGAAGACCACCACGTTGTTGCGCAGCAGACGGACACGGGCGCTGCGTCGCACCACGCCGGAGGTGACCATGCAGCCAGCGATCGAGCCGATCTTGCTGACTTTGAAGACCTGGCGGATTTCGGCGTTGCCGATGATCTCTTCCTTCTTGTCCGGGGTCAGCATGCCCGACATCGCCGCACGCAGTTCATCGACCGCGTCATAGATGATGTTGTAGTAGCGCAGGTCAATCCCGTTGTGCTCAGCCACCTTGCGGGCCTGCCCATCGGCACGGACGTTAAAGCCAATGACCACGGCCTTCGATGCAATCGCCAGATTGATGTCCGACTCGGAAATGCCACCGACGGCCGAATACACCAACTGAACCTTGATCTCGTCGTTGGACAACTTGAGCAGCGACTGCGACAAGGCCTCCTGCGAGCCCTGTACATCGGCTTTGATGATGATGGGCAAGGTTTTGACTTCGCCAGCGCCCATGTCGGAGAACATGTTCTCGAGCTTGGCGGCCTGCTGCTTGGCCAGCTTGGTGTTGCGGAACTTGCCCGCCCGGTAGGTGGCGATCTCACGGGCGCGTCGCTCGTCGGCCATGACCATGAATTCATCGCCGGCTTGCGGCACTTCGGTCAGGCCTTGGATCTCTACCGGAATCGAGGGTCCAGCCGACTCTGTCTTGCGACCGTTCTCGTCAAGCATGGCGCGCACACGGCCGTAGGTCTGGCCGGCCAGCACCACATCGCCCGTCTTGAGCGTGCCCGACTGCACCAGCACGGTGGCCACGGGACCACGGCCCTTGTCGAGTTCGGCTTCAATCACCAGACCCTTGGCCATGGCATCGACCGGGGCACGCAACTCCAGCACCTCGGCTTGCAACAACACTTGCTCGAGCAGGTCGTCAACGCCTTGTCCGGTCTTGGCAGATACCGGCACGAAGGGCGAGTCGCCACCGAATTCTTCGGGAACCACCTCTTCGGCCACCAGTTCGCTCTTGACGCGATCCAGATTGGCATCGGGCTTGTCGATCTTGTTGATCGCCACCACGATGGGCACACCAGCGGCCTTGGCGTGCTTGATCGCCTCTTTGGTCTGGGGCATCACGCCGTCGTCGGCCGCCACCACCAAGATGACAATGTCGGTGGCTTGCGCACCACGTGCACGCATCGCGGTAAAGGCCTCGTGACCGGGTGTATCCAGGAAGGACACCATGCCGCGCGGTGTCTGCACATGGTAAGCACCGATGTGCTGCGTGATGCCGCCGGCCTCACCCGCAGCCACCTTGGCACGACGAATGTAGTCCAGCAGCGAAGTCTTGCCGTGGTCAACGTGGCCCATGACCGTGACGACGGGCGCACGGGTCAAGGCTTCAGCGTCTTGGCCCAACACCTCTTCGGCCGTAAAGGCCTCGGGATCGTCGAGTGCGGCGGTGACCGCCTTGTGACCCATTTCTTCCACCACGATCATGGCCGTGTCTTGGTCGAGCGGCTGATTGATGGTGGCCAGCTGGCCGAGCTTCATCAGATGCTTGATCACCTCGGAGGATTTGATGCTCATCTTGTGAGCCAACTCCGCCACAGTGATGGTCTCAGGCACATGCACCTCGAGCACCTTGAACTCGGCCGGCGCTGCAAAAGACGGCTCGGCGCGCGAATCGCGATCGCCACGGCGGCCGCCGCGCGGGCCGGCACGCCAGGTGCCGCGACCTGGCACCGAAGCGGCGCCCCGCGTCTTGATTTCTTTCTTCTTGGCCGCGTCGTCCTTCCAGGTCGACGACAGGTTCTCCGACTTGACTTCCTTGCGCCCACCAGGGGCAGCCGCTGGCGCCGCAGCACCAGCAGCAGGCTTGGGCGCTGCACCTGGGGCGGCGGCTGGCTTGTGCAAAGTGCCCTTCATGGCCGCCTTGGCTGCCTCAGGCGGCGGTGGCGCGCTCAGCACGCGCTTGGGCGCATTCATCATGGCCCGAATGTTGGCGGCCTCAGCCTCGGCCTTGCGACGACGCTCTTGCAAGTCGTGGGCACGGGCGGCTTCTGCCTGAAACTCAGCATGGGCCTTGGCCTTGGCCGCAGCCGCATCGGCCGCGTCACTGGCGGCCTTGACAGCGGCTTCCTCGGCCTTGGCCGTGGCTGCCTCAGCCGATATGGGTGGCGCACTCGCGGCAGCCTTGGCCTCTTCGGCGGCGCGTGCCTCTTGTGCCACGCGCTCTTGTTCCAGACGGGCCCGTTCACGGGCTTCCTGCTCTTCACGCAGGCGGCGCTTCTCAGCCAAATCTTCTTCCTGGCGGCGCAGCAATTGCGCCTGGCGCCGTGCTTCTTCTTCACGCCGGGCCAGCTCAGCCGGGTCAATGGCAGGTGCCGCAGGCGCTTGAGTTACGGCCGGTGGCGGTGGTGCAAGCTCTTCAGCAGGCACCTCCACGCCGTCTTCGCGCTTGATGAAGGTGCGCTTCTTGCGAACCTCCACCTGGATGGTGCGCGCCTTGCCGGTGGCATCGGCCTGCTTGATTTCCGTGGTCTGTTTTTTGACCAGGGTGATCTTCTTGCGCTCAGGCGTTGCCGTTCCGTGGCTGGCCTGGAGATAGCTCAGCAGCTTTTGCTTGTCGGCTTCCGACAGCGGGTCGGCGGCAGTCTTCTTGGCCACGCCTGCGCTGCTCAACTGCTCGAGCAATTGAGCGGTGGGCTTGTTAAGTTCTGCTGCAAATTCAGCGACGGTGGTGGTACTGGACATAGTTGGGATTCCCGGCCTCCATGATCATTGCGCTTCTTGCGTGGCGGACTCATCGGAGAACCAATGGGCACGCGCTGTCATGATCAAGACCGTCGCCTCCTCAGGCGTCTGGCCGGTGATCTCGGTAAGTTCGTCGACGGCCAAATCGGCCAAGTCGTCACGGGTGTGAACACCCGCCTGCGTGAGCTTGGCGATCAGCTCGGGCGTCAAGCCGTCGACATCGCGCAGGTTTTGCGACACCTCCTCGACACTTTCCTCGCGGGCGATTTCCATCGTCAGCAGGGCATCCTTGGCGCGGTTACGCAGCTCATTGACCGTGTCTTCGTCAAAGGACTCGATCTCGAGCATTTCCTGCAGTGGCACATAAGCCACTTCTTCCAGGCTGTTGAAGCCTTCAGCGATCAGGATGTCAGCGATTTCCTCGTCCACGTCCAGCTTGTCCATGAACAGCTTGCGCGCCGACTCGGTTTCGGTGGCCTGCTTTTGCGCCGATTCGTCGGCCGTCATGATGTTGATCTTCCAGCCGGTCAGCTCGGAAGCCAGGCGCACGTTCTGACCACCGCGGCCGATGGAAATGGCCAGATTTTCCTCATCGACCACCACGTCCATGGCATGCTTTTCTTCGTCCACCACGATGGACTGCACGTTGGCAGGCGCCAGCGCGCCGATGACAAACTGCGCCGGATCATCGCTCCACAGCACAATGTCCACGCGCTCGCCAGCCAGCTCATTGGTCACCGCGTTGACGCGGGTACCGCGCACACCGACGCAGGTGCCGATGGGGTCGACCCGCTTGTCGTGCGAGAGCACCGCGATCTTGGCCCGTGAGCCGGAATCGCGCGCGCAGCTCTTGATTTCAAGCAGTCCTTGCTCGATTTCAGGGACCTCCTGGCGAAACAGCTCAATCATGAACTCGGGCGCGGTGCGCGAGAGCAAGATGGGCGCGCCGCGCAGGGTCGAATCAACCGACATGATCATGGCTCGCACCCGATCGCCAGAGCGCAGGTTTTCTTTCGGGATCATGTCGCTGCGGCGCAGCCGACCTTCCACACGGCCCGACTCGACAATGATGTCGCCCTTGTCCATGCGCTTGACGGTACCGACAAAGATCTTCTCGCCGCGTGACATGAAGTCGTTGAGAAGCATTTCACGCTCTGCGTCGCGAATCTTTTGCAAGATCACCTGCTTGGCCGCCTGAGCGCCGATCCGTCCGATGGGCAGGCTGTCCACCGGCTTTTCAATGAAGTCACCCTCTTCGATGTCAGCGAGTTCTTCCCGCGCATCGCTGAGCAGCTCCTCGCCCTCCGGGTTTTGCAGGCCGGCTTCATCGGGAACCACCAGCCAACGCCGGAAGGTCTCGTAATTGCCGCTGTCACGGTCAACCACCACGCGGATGTCCGTGCCCTCCGGATAAACCTTCTTGGTGGCCGAGGCCAAGGCCAGTTCGACCGCACCAAACACCACATCACGTTCGACGCTCTTCTCGCGAGAGATTGCATCGACCAACATCAACAGTTCGCGATTCATGTCACACGCCTGCCTTTCCTCTTGACTCGATATCCTTGTTGACCGCAGGCGCTTTGGGTTTGCGCCCCTTGAAATCCACCACAGGCGCCAAGCGCGCCTGGGCAATGTCCTCGAGCAGGAAGTCCAGCGCCAACAACGGTGCTGGCGCCCTCTTCTTGGCCACTTTTTGACCCGGCTTGGGCTCGGCCTCATCCGACCAGAGCACCTGCCAGCCCGCTTCTGTGCGAGCCAGTCGCCCACGGAACTTTTTGCGGTTAGCCGCGACGCCGGACCCTGCTCCCCCCCCGATCGGCGCTTTGAGCGCCAGATCGATGAGTTCACCCTCAAACCGCTCGAAATCTTTCAAACCCTTCAGGGGCCGATCGATGCCGGGCGAGCTGACCTCCAGCCTGGCGTAATCCACCCCTTCAACTTCCAGTACGAACTGCAACTGGCGGGTCACCCGCTCGCAGTCCTCGGCGTTGATGAACTGCTCAGAGCCCGCTTGCCAGGGCCAGTCGATGGTCACGCGCAGCAATCCACCGCCGGTTCGTTCAATATCGACCAACTCGTAGCCCAGTCCGGTGACCGTCTGCTCAACCGCCTCATGAAGCGCCATCTGCGACTCGCACTCCCAAAAAATCCGCCCGCTGCCCGCCTCGGCAAGGCCCCGGAAACTTCAGCAGCAAAAACAATCGACCAAAAAAAATGGGCGGTGAAAACCCGCCCATTTGGTCGTGAAGCTCATATTGTAGCCGTAATCGGCCTGGCCTGGCAAACTGGCGGCCCGGAAATTGCTGTAAAGCCAGGCAACCCGCGCCCGTGAATGGCGGATGCATCCCTCAAACGGAATACAAAAACGATTCTTGACTCAGGCCTTCAGGCCGACTCGACCAACATCCGGGTGTAAGGGTGAGCAGGGCTGCGCAAGACCTGCAAGGCAGGCCCTTGCTCGACGACCCGCCCGTCCTTCATGACCATGACTTCATGGGCCATGGCTTCGATCACCGCCACATCGTGGGTGATCAGCAGGTAGCTCAGCCCCCGTTCGCTTTGCAGACCTTGCAGCAGGGCCAGCACCTGCTTCTGAACGGTCACGTCGAGCGCACTGGTCGGCTCGTCGAGCACGATCAGGCGAGGCTTGACCACCAAGGCCCGCGCAATGGCGATGCGCTGGCGTTGCCCGCCAGAAAACTCGTGCGGATAACGCTGCAAAAGGCCTGGAAACAACGCTTCGGTCATGCCCACATCGGCCAGCGTCTTGAGCACCTGCTCCCGCCGGGGTGCCGCACCGAGCTGCGGGTGGTGAATGCGCAGCCCCTCCCCCACGATTTCTTCGATGGTCATGCGCGGAGACAGCGAGGAGAAAGGGTCTTGAAAGACAACCTGAATCTGCCGCCGCAAGACCCGATTGACCACCGCGTCACGGCCCCAGCCTTGATCACCCAAGCTGATGTCCCCGCTCTCATGGGGCAGCAAACCGAGCAGCGCCAGTGCCAGGGTGGACTTGCCCGAACCCGATTCACCCACCACCCCCAAAGTACGCCCGGGGGCGATGTCAACCTGAGCGCCATGCACCGCCACGAACGAGCCGGACTTGAACCAGCCCGCCAAGCCGGGCTTGGGGGTTCGGTAGCTGACCCGAAGGTCGCGTGCTTGAAGCCAGGGCTCGGCCTGGGCCGGCTCCGTCAGTTGACGCTCAGGTCGACTGGCCAACAACTGGCGGGTGTAAGCGTGCTGTGGCTGGGCAAACACCTGAGCGACGGGTCCCTGTTCCACCAGATGCCCCCGCTCCATCACCGCCACCCGATCAGCAAACCGACGCACCAGGTTCAGGTCGTGGGTAATCAGCATGACCGCCATGCCGGTTTTTGCCTGCAGTTGGCTGAGCAAGTCGAGAATCTGCCCGCGCAAGCTCACATCGAGTGCGGTGGTCGGCTCGTCGGCCAGAAGCAGACGTGGCTGGCAGGCCAATGCCATCGCAATCATGGCCCGCTGGCGCTGCCCGCCCGAGAGTTGATGCGGGTAGGCGCCCGCCCGCCGGGCTGGCTCTGGCAGCCCGGTCTGGGCCAGTGCTTCGACAGCGCCGCTCCAGGCCTGCTGGCGAGTGCAGCCCCGCTTGAGTTGCAAGACCTCAGCGATCTGATCGCCCACGGTAAAAAGCGGATTGAGCGCGGTCATGGGCTCCTGGAAGATCATGGCCATGTCGCCGCCACGCAGCCCCCGCAGCGCCTGCTCGGGCAAGGACAACAGGTCCTTCGGCGGACCGTCGTCAGATTGCAGCCACGCCTGACCCGCCACCCGAGCGCCCTGGGCCAGACCCAACAAGGCCAAGGCGGTGATGGTCTTGCCCGAGCCCGACTCCCCGACCAGGGCGAGCTTTTCACCAGGGGCAATTTGCAGATCGATGCCCTTGACCACCTCGTTCGCGCCGAACGAGACGCTCATGCCCTCGAGTTTGAGCAAGGACTGGCTCATCGGTCGGCCTTTCGTGGGTCCAGTGCATCGCGTAAGGCATCGCCCATGAAGGTCAGCAAGAGCAAGGTGGTGACCAGGACGCCGAAGGTCGACAGCGAGATCCACCAGGCGTCGATGCTGTTCTTGCCCTGCGCGAGCAATTCACCCAGCGAGGGGGTGCCGGGGGGAACGCCCAGCCCCAGAAAGTCCAGCGAGGTCAAAGCCAAAATGGCCGCACTCATTCGAAACGGCAAGAAAGTCACCACCGGGGTCAGGCTATTGGGCAGCACATGACGGGTGATGATCTGCCAGTGTGACAAGCCCATCGCCCGCGCTGCCCGAACATAGTCCATCTGCCGGTTGCGCAGAAACTCCGCCCGCACATAGTCAGACAGCCCCAGCCAACCAAACAGACTGAGCAGCAGCAAGAGCAGGCCCACGCTGGGTGCAAACACCGCACTGAAGATGATCAGCAGATACAGCTCGGGCATGGACCCCCAGATCTCCATGAAACGCTGAAACACCAGATCGGTCTTGCCACCAAAGTAGCCCTGAATCGCACCGGTAAGCACACCCAGAAGCACGCCGGAGGCGGTCAAGGCCAGGGCAAAAAGCACACTGACCCGAAAGCCATAGATCAGCTGGGCCAACAGGTCGCGGCCACGGTCATCGGTGCCCAGGAGGTTCTCGCGTGTCGGCTTCGACGGATTGGGCTCCCGGGCAAAATAGTTGATGGTCTTGTAGCCATACGGGTTGGGTGCGAAGACGGCCCAGTTACTGCCCTCAGACAGGCGCTGCCGGATGAAAGGGTCGTGGTAGTCGGTGGCAGTGTCAAAGTCGCCACCGAAGACCTTTTCAGGGTAAGTCTTGAGCAGCGGCGAATACAACTGTCCCTCGTAGCGCACCAGCAGAGGGCGGTCGTTGGACACCAGCTCGGCCGCCAGACTGAGCAAGACCAGCACGACGAAGGTCAACAGGCTCCAGTACCCGAGGCGATTGCGGCGAAAGCGCAGCCAAGCCCGCCGAGCAGGCGAGACCGAGGCGCTTGCCGCCGGACGGCTTGGGGAGTCAGTCAAATCGGACACGGGGATCCACCCAGACATAACAAAGATCACTGATCAGCTTGGTGACCAGCCCGATCAGCGTGAACAAGTACAGCGTTCCCAGCACCACCGGATAGTCTCGGCGAATGACGCTCTCGTAGCTGAGCAGGCCCAGGCCATCGAGCGAGAACAGGGTCTCGATCAGCAGCGAGCCGGTAAAAAATGCACCAATGAAGGCGGCTGGAAAACCGGTGACGATCGGAATCAGCGCGTTGCGAAACACATGCCGATACAGCACCCGCCCCTCTGACAGGCCTTTGGCCCGGGCCGTGATCACATACTGCTTGCGGATTTCTTCGAGGAAAGCGTTTTTGGTCAGGATGGCCGTCACCGCAAAACTGCCCAGCACCATGGCCGTTACCGGCAGGCAGATGTGCCACAGGTAATCGACCACCCGCGCGCCCCAGGACAACTCGGCCCAATTGCTCGAGGTCAGGCCACGCAAGGGAAACCACTGCAACTGCCCGCCAAAGATCACCAGCAACACCACCCCCAGCACAAAGCCTGGAATGGCGTAACCCACCAAAACCATCAAGGTGGTGACCATGTCAAAGCGCGATCCAGCGCGCACCGCCTTGGCCACGCCCAGCGGCACGGCCACTAGGTAGCTGATGAGGAATGTCCAAAGGCCCAGGCTGATCGACACCGGCAACTTCTCGATGATGAGGTCTGACACTGCCTTGTTCTGAAAAAAGCTCTTGCCCAGATCGAAGCGTGCGAACTGCCCCAGCATCTGGAAAAAGCGCTCATGCGCTGGCTTATCGAAGCCGTAAAGCGCCTTGATCTGCTCGAGCCTCTTGGGGTCGACCCCCTGAGCGCCTCTGTAGCTTAAGCCTCCGGTCTCAGCGCCACCGCCACCGGGGGCCGATTTGGCCTCGGCCAGATACTGCTCGACCGGCCCGCCTGGCACGAATTGAATCACCACAAAAGTCAGCAGCAGTACGCCCAACAGCGTGGGGATCATGAGCAGCAGTCGCTTGACGATATAGGCCAGCATCAACGCCTCCACCAGGTAAAGAGCGCCCAGGCCTCGCCTGTGGCGTAGGGCGGCATCTGCTCCGGCCGCGCCAGGCGTTGCTGGTTGTAGGCCATGCGGTGGGTCGGGGCCGACCATTGCGGCACCAGCACGTGGCTGTGTGAAATGACCCGTTCCAGGGCGCGGCAAGCCGGCAGGAACTCAGCCTTGGTCTTGGCTGCCACCATCGCGGTGATCAGAGAGTCGACGGCCGGGCTGCTGATGCCAGTCAGGTTGCCCGAGTCTTCCGTCGCGGCTGCCTTGCTGCCAAACAGATCGGCGTACTCTTGGCCAGGGCTGTGTGTGCCGCCATAGGCAATGGTCGTGATGTCAAAGTCGAAGCGTTGCAGGCGCTGTTGATACAGCGCATAGTCCACCGCCCTGTAATTCAGGCGTATGCCCAGCTTCTCGAGGCTACGGGCCCAAGGGGTGACCACCCGCGCGCCAGCCTCGTTGCTGTCCAGGTAGTCGATCACAAACACCTGGCCTTGGGCGTTGCGCAAAACACCTTCTTGAATGGTCCACCCGGCTTGCGCCAAGAGGTCACGGGCCCGCCTGAGGTTGGCCCGCAAACTGCTGTCGCCATCGGTGCGCGGTGGCGTGGCCATCGGGCCGAACACCGCCGCCGGCACCTGTCCCTGCCAAGGCGTCAAAAGCGCTTGCTCTTGGGGGCTGGGCAGGCCGCTGGCCTGGCAGTCGGTGTTGCCGAATAGGCCCGTTACCCGGCGGTAGGCGCCGTAAAACAGTTGCCGATTCATCCATTCGAAGTCCATGGCCAGGCCCAGGGCCTCGCGCACCCGCACATCCTTGAACTTGTCGCGCCGCACATTGATCACATAGCTCTGAAACCCGGCCGGCAATCGGTGCTGAAATTCACCCTTGAACAACTCGCCGCTGTCAAAGCGCTTGCCTTTGACGCGGCGGGCCCAGTCACCGGCCGAAAAAAATCGCATGAGGTCGAATTCGCCGGCCTTCAAGGCCTCCAGGCGGGCCGTGTTGTCCTTGTAAATCTTGACGGTGATGCGCTCAAAATTGGCCATGCCGCGGCGCACAGGAAGGTCGCGGGCCCAGTAGTTGGGGTCTCGGACATAGGTGATGTCCTTGCCAAAACGGACCGGACCGATCTTGTAGGGGCCGCTTCCAATGGGGATGTCCATCACCACCTGATCGAAGCGCTTGGGCTTGCCCGCCTCCGCGCCCCAGCTGCGACTGAACACCGGCAAGCCACCCACCGTGAGCGGCAGTTCCCGGTTGGGTTTGCGGAAACGATAGCGCACCGTGCGCTCATCAATGAGATCAATGCCGGCCACGTCTTCGAGCAGCGTTTTGTAGGCCGGCGAGGTATAGGGGCCCATCAAGGTGTCATAGCTGTGCTTGACGTCGGCCGCCAGCACCGGCAGCCCGTCATGAAACCTCGCTTGCGGGCGCAGTTTGAAGGTGGCGCTCAGCCCGTCTGAGGCCACGCTGACCTCTTCGGCCAGTAAGCCGTAACCTGACCCGGTCTCATCGAGTGCGCCAGCCAGCAGGCTGTCAAACATCAGATCAGCCAGGTAAGACGGAGCGCTGCCTTTGATGGTGAAGGGGTTGTACTTGTCGAAGGTTGATGCGCGCGAATTGCTTACCAGTCGCAACTCGCCCCCCTTAGGGGCCTGCGGATTGACGTAGCCGAAATGACTGAAACCATCCGGGTACTTCAGGTCGCCCCACAAGGCGTAGCCATGGGCAGCCCATGCCGGCGCCGCCCCCAAGTACAGCGCCCACAGCCAGACCGACCAAGCCAATGCGGAAAACCTCATGCGACAATTCTGCCCCAATACCGAGGGTCAGCGCAGTCCGGGGACATGCGCGACCCATGGGCTGAGCTACAAGGAAAGAACATGGGATTTTTGCAAGGCAAGAAGCTTTTGATCACTGGCGTGTTGTCCAACCGCTCCATTGCCTACGGCATTGCCCGCGCTTGCCATGCCCAGGGCGCCGAATTGGCTTTCAGTTATGTGGGTGAGCGTTTCAAAGACCGCATCACTCAGTACGCCGCTGAATTTGGCTCGAACCTGATCTTCGACTGCGACGTCGGCAGCGACGAGCAGATTGACCGCCTGTTCAAGGACTTGTCGGCGCACTGGCCGCAGTTCGATGGTTTTGTACACGCCATCGGATTTGCGCCCAGGGAGGCCATCGCCGGCGACTTTCTTGAGGGCTTGTCGCGCGAAGCCTATCGCATCGCCCACGACATCAGCGCCTACAGTTTTCCGGCCATGGCCAAGGCGGCCGCGCCCATGCTCAGCAACAAGTCAGCCTTGCTGACCCTGAGCTACCTCGGCGCAGTCAGGACCGTGCCCAACTACAACACCATGGGCTTGGCCAAAGCCAGCCTGGAGGCATCGGTGCGTTACCTGGCCGAGTCGCTGGGCCCGCGCGGCGTGCGCGTCAACGGCATCAG
>JAXITB010000026.1:0-14216 GCA_034680305.1 Polaromonas sp.
GACAGGCGGGTCTGAAAGCCGGCCATGGCGTGCGCGCCGATGCGCACAAATTGATGCACCCCAGTCAAGCCGCCGAGCACCACCCAATCGCCCACATGCACATGCCCCCCCAATTGGGTGGCGTTGGCGATGATGGTGTGGTTACCCACGATGCAATCGTGGGCCACATGCACATAGGCCATGATCCAGTTGTCGTTGCCCAAACGGGTCAGGGCGCCGCCACCAGGCGAGCCAATGTTGAAGGTGCAAAACTCGCGCACCATATTGCGGTCACCGATGTGAAGCTCGCACGGCTCGCCCGCATACTTTTTGTCTTGCGGTATGGCGCCGATCGAATTGAACTGAAAAATCTGGTTGTCGCGACCAATGACGGTGTGACCGTCGATGACGCAATGCGCGCCGATCGAAGTGCCTTCGCCGACGCTCACATGCGGGCCGACCGTGGTGTAGGGACCAATCGTGACCTGCTCGCCCAGCCGGGCCTGCGGGTCAACGATGGCAGTGGGGTGAATCTGGGCCATGGGGCAGTGCCTTGCGCCCGATTCAGGCGATGGTGCGAACAGTGCACATCAACTCGGCCTCACAGGCAACTTCTTCGCCGACCCGAGTCACGCCCTTGAACTTGTAGATGCCGGCACGCGCCCGATCGAGCGAGACATCCATGATCAATTGGTCGCCTGGCTCAACCGGTCGCTTGAAACGCGCCGCATCGATGCCGGCGAAGTAGTAGACCGTCTTGTCGTCCACTTGAACACCGGCTGCGTCAAAAGCCAGCAAGGCAGCCGCTTGCGCCATGGCTTCGAGCATCAGTACACCCGGCATAACAGGACGGTACGGGAAATGCCCAGTAAAAAACGGCTCATTGATGGTGACGTTCTTGAGGGCCTTGATGCGCTTGCCAGAGTCGATTTCCAGCACCCGATCGACCATCAGGAACGGATAGCGATGCGGTAACTTCTTGAGGATCTGATGAATGTCCATCATGGTGCTTGGTCGTCCTTGTTTTGCGCCTGGGCCTCGAGCCGCTTGATCCGCTCACGCAGGCCATGCAATTGCTTGAGCGTGGCGGCGTTTTTTTCCCAAGCCGCATTGTCGTCGATGGGAAACAGGCCGCTGTAAAGCCCCGGCTTTGCGATCGAACGTGTGACCACCGAGGCGGCAGAAACATGGACCCCATCGGCCAAACTCAAGTGGCCGAGAACTACCGCCCCACCACCGATGGTGCAACGGGCACCGATGCGCGCGCTACCGGCCACGCCCACGCAGCCGGCCAGGGCCGAGTGCGCCCCAATGTGCACGTTGTGACCGATCTGAATCAGGTTGTCGAGCTTGACGCCGTCTTCAATCACGGTCTGACCCAAGGCGGCCCGGTCCACGCAGGTGTTGGCACCGATCTCTACATCGTTGCCGATCAGCACGGTACCCAATTGCTCGATCTTTTCCCACCCAGTGGGCGAAGGGGCAAAGCCGAAACCGTCAGCGCCAATGACCACGCCACTGTGCAACACACAGCGCTTGCCCACCGTACACTGCTGGCCGACCGTCACGCGCGGCGCCAATACCGTCTGCTGTCCAATCTGGGCGCCCTGCCCGATCACGCAGTGGGCGCCGATGTTCGCGCCCTCGTCGATCTGCGCGTCGGTCTCAATCACTGCGAAGGCGCCCACAGAGGCAGAGGACGCCACACGCGCGCCCGGGTGCACATAAGCCGACGGATGAATCCCAGCCTGCGGCGAACCACCAAGCATGCGCTTCCAAAGCTGAGTGACCCGGGCAAAGTACAGGTAGGGCTCATCGACCACGATGGCCGGCCCGCGTTCGCAAGCTGGCCCTTGCATGGCGCTCGAGACGATGACGCAAGCGGCTTTGGACTGCGCCAACTTGCTTTGGTATTTGGGATGGCTGAGAAAACTCAGCTGCCTCGGCCCCGCCGTTTCCAGGGGAGCCAGACCCTCGATGGTCAGGTCGGCCGGGCCAAGCAAGCGGGCCTGAAAATCGGCCGAAAGCGCCTCGACGATTTGGCCAAGAAGCATCAGGCCGCCAGCGTTGGCCTCAGATCAGCGGGCACCCGCAGCACTGAGCGACTTGATCACCTTGTCCGTGATGTCGTGCTTGGGATTGATATAAACCGCTTCCTGAATGATCAGGTCGAACTTTTCGTTTTCAGCCAATGCCTTGACCGCCCGATTGGCGCGATCGATGATCAACTGAAGCTCTTCGTTCTTGCGGTTGTTGAGGTCTTCCTGGAATTCGCGGCGCTTGCGCTGGAACTCGCGGTCCTGGTCAACCAATTGCTTTTGCCGGGCGGCCCGCTGACTCTCGGGCAAGGTCGGGGCTTCGCGCTCAAGGCGATCAGACAGGGTCTTGATCTGAGTGCCCAGATCATTGAGTTCCTTTTCACGCTTGCCAAATTCGACTTCCAGCTTGGTCTGAGCCGCCTTGGCCGGCCCCGATTCGCGCACGATGCGATCGAGGTTGACGATGCCGATCTTCAATTCCTGGGCCACTGCCGGCAAGGCAGCCAGCGACAAGGAGGCACAAAGCACGAGGAGGGAGCTAAAGGACTTGGTCATCAGAAGGCGGTACCGATCTGGAACTGGAGTTTTTGTATTCTATCTTGCGCTTCGCTGCGCAAAGGCTTGCCGTAGGCCAGGCGCAGGGGGCCAACAGGTGATATCCAACTGATGCCCAGGCCCGTGGAGGCACGCAGGTCCTGCGCCCGCAATGGCGCCCCCTCGGCAAACACATTGCCGGCATCGACAAAGCCGAAGATCCGCAAGGTGCGGTCATTGCCTGCGCCCGGGAAAGGTGCAATGAACTCACCGTTGAGCGTGATCTTCTTGGCACCGCCTCGGGCTGCGCCGTTGTCATAGCGCGGCCCAAGCGAGCCCTGCTCAAAGCCACGCACCGACCCGAGGCCGCCAGAGTAGAAATTCTTGAGCACCGGGTAAGGCTGTCCAGACAAGCCCTTGCCCCAACCGAACTCGCCGTTTAGCCCAATGGTGTACTGCCTGTTCAGGGGAATATAGCTTTGTAGTTGGTAGATGCCACGCACATACTTCACGTCGCCGGCCGCTCCCCAATCCCCGTTGAGTCGTTGGTACCACCCTTTGGTCGGTACCAAAGCGCTGTCACGCTGATCACGTTGCCAGCCCAGGGTCAACGGGAAAGACTGCGCCCGGTTTCCGAACTGGGATGTGAATGCCAGCAAGCCCGGGTTCGAGCCGGGCGTGACCGCCCAACTCTCAGCCCCAGCGCCGAAGAAGACCGTGTCGTTTTCGGTGAAGGGCACCCCAAAACGGACACTGCCGCCATTGGTCTTCAAAACGTAGTCCGTGGCCTCCCCCGTCAACGGTCGACTCGTGCGGCTGAAAACGTCAAAGGCCCGCGAGACGCCATCGGCGGTGAAATAGGGATCGACCGTGGTCAGGACCAGTTGGCGATTGAGCTTGCTGGTGTTGACCTCCAGCCCCAGGTAATTGCCACTACCGAAGACATTTTCCTGCCGCACCCCGACCATCAGGGACAAACGATCAGCGCTGGAATAACCAGCGCCAATCTGCAGATTGCCGGTCGGCTTTTCTGCGACGGTAAAAGTCAAATCGACCTGGTCGGGCGTACCCGGGACGTCCTGGGTCTCCACATCGACCTGGGTGAAGTAGCCCAATCGGTCCACACGCTCGCGCGAGAGTCGGATCTTGTCGCTGTCGTACCAGGACGACTCAAACTGGCGGAACTCCCGCCGAACCACCTCATCGCGGGTGCGCGTGTTGCCAGCCACATTGATACGGCGGACATAGGCGCGACGTGCCGGTTCGGCCTGCATCACGAAGGCGACCCGGTTGTTGGTCCGATCGATCTCCGGGACCGCCTCAACGCGGGCAAAGGCATAGCCAAAGCTGCCGAAGTAGTCTGTGAAAGCCTTTGCGGTTTGGGTGACTTGGTCGGCGTTGTAAGCCTGCCCAGGCTTGATCGTCACCAGAGTCTTGAACTCCTGCTCACGGCCGAGGTAGTTGCCGTCCAGGCGCACCCCAGAGACCACAAAGCGCTCGCCCTCGGTGATATTGATGGTCACCAAAATCTGCTGCTTGTCGGGGGAAATAGCAACCTGTGTGGAGTCAATCCTGAAGTCAAGATAGCCACGGGTCAAATAGTAAGACCGCAAGGTCTCGAGGTCGGCGTTGAGCTTGACACGGGAATAACGATCGGACTTGGTGTACCAACTGAGCCAACCACCGCTGTCAAGGTCGAACAGATCGAGCAGCGCGCCCTCCTTGAACGCCTTCGCGCCCACGATCCGCATTTCCTTGATCTTGGCCACCTGACCCTCGGTGACGTTGAACGTCAGGTTGACCCGGTTGCGCTCGACCGGAGTGACGGTGGTCAGCACCTGCGCACCATACAGGCTGCGGTTGATGTATTGGCGCTTGAGCTCCTGCTCGGCCTTGTCTGCCAGCGACCGATCGAAGGGCTGCCCTTCGAAAAGACCGGACTCCCTCAGCGCCTTGCGCAAGACATCCTTGTCAAACTCCTTGAGCCCCACGAAGTCGATGCCAGCCACGATCGGTCGCTCTTCCACCACGACGATCAGCAAGTCACCGTTGACCTCCAGCCGCACGTCCTTAAATAAGCCCAGCCCGAAAAGCGCCCGAATGGCGGCCGACCCTTTTTCGTCGGTGAAGGTCTCGCCAGCCCGCAAAGGAATAGAGGCAAACACCGTGCCCGGCTCAACCCGCTGCAGGCCTTCAATTCGGATGTCGCGCACGACAAAGGGATCGATGGCCCAACTCAAGGTGGAGGCCAGCAGACCGACCAGGAAGGTCGACAAACAGCGAAGCTTGAAACGTTGAAGCGCTTGATTCATGAAATATTCACAGCATCGCGACCAGTGATCCATGCCGTCACTCGAGCAGCCGAGTCAGATCGTTGAACAGAGCAATCGACATCAGCAGCACCAGCACTGCGATGCCCACTTTTTGCAGCCGCTCGGTCCAAACCTCGGAGACGGCCTGCCCTGTGAGAAACTCCCAAAGATAATACATCAGGTGTCCACCATCCAAAATGGGCAGCGGCAGCAAGTTGAGGACCCCAAGACTCACACTGATCATGGCGAGGAACAACACATAAGCCGTCAAACCCAAGCCCGCGGACTTGCCAGCGTAATCGGCAATGGTCACCGGCCCACTGAGGTTTTTCAAGGAGGCCTGGCCGATGAGCATGCGGCCCATCATGCGCACCGTCAGCGCGCTGATCTCCCAGGTCTTGACCACGCCCTCCCACAAAGCCAGCGGCAGTTCCTCGCGCACCAAAGTCGTCTGCGGAGCTTCTCCGACAAAGGCGCCAATCCGAGCGATTCGGGTGCCAGCCTCCTCACGAACGCGAGGCTCTAGCTGCAACGCCACCAAGCGACCACCGCGTTCGACCTCCCACTGCTGGGGCTGCCCCTCTGTCGAGCGCCGAATCAAGTCGCGCAGCTGAGCGGCATCGTCGATGCCGCGTCCGTTGATGCGGCGAACCAGGTCACCGGCACGCAGACCCGCCTGATCGGCAGCGCCACCGACCTGAACTTCGCCCATCACGGGCCGACTCCAAGGCGTCACAACCCCGATCTGGCGGTACAAATTGGCGTCGGCCTGAGCGCGCTCAAAGCCGCTCAGGTCCAGCAGTACTTCGCGGGTCGAGCCTCGTTCGGCCTGGCTCTGAAGCACCAGCCTGAGCCGATCGCGCTCCAGGGCGGCCTGGGCCAGTTGCCAGCGCAAGTCATCGAAGGACCTCACTGGCTGCGTGTCCTGCCCCTCCACGCCAGCCTCCAGCACCAGTTCGCCCGATCGCAGGCCGGCCGCCTCAGCCAAAGAACCCGTCGTTGGGGTCGACAACACCGCTCTGGGCTGCTCCAGGCCAGTCCAGCTGACGGCCGCATACAAAACCACGGCCAGCACCAAATTGGCCAGCGGACCGGCCGCCACGATGGCCGCACGCGCGCGCAGCGACTGCGTGTTAAAGGCCAGATTGCGCTCCTGCGGATCGACGGCCTCCTCGCGCTCATCGAGCATCTTCACATAGCCACCCAGAGGCAAGATGCAGATCACGAACTCAGTAGGGTTGCCCTTCAAGTGCCACCGAAACAGTGGGCGCCCAAAGCCGATGGAAAACCGCAGTACTTTGACACCGCAGGCCACCGCCATGCGGTAGTGGCCGTATTCATGGATAGCAATGAGCAGGCCCAGGGCGAGCACGAAGGCCAGCAAAGTGGTCATCCGGGCCCCATCTGACGAACCAGGACACCGGCACGCTGGCGCGCCTCATGGTCAATGGCCAACAGGCCGTCCAAGTCGGTCGCACTCGGGGCCGACCAAGCATCGAGCGTGCCCCGGTTGATCTGATGAATTTGGTCAAAACGGATGCGGCGATCCAAAAAGGCCTGCACAGCCACCTCGTTGGCGGCATTGAGAACCGCCGTACTGCCAGCAGGCGCGTCCAGCACCTCCCAGGCCAGCTGCAGCCCCGGGAAACGCCGGGGATCGGGCTCTTCAAAGGTCATGGTCGGCAGGGCGCGAAAGTCCAGGGCACGCGCACCCGACTCGACCCGCTCGGGCCAGGACAGCCCGTAGGCGATGGGCACGCGCATGTCGGGCGTGCCCAGTTGGGCCACCACCGAGGTGTCGCGGTATTGCACCAGGGAATGGATGATGCTCTGCGGATGAATCACCACCTCGATCTGTTCAGATCGCATTCCAAACAGGTATCGCGCTTCGATCACTTCCAGCGCCTTGTTCATCATGGTGGCCGAGTCCACCGAGATCTTGCGCCCCATGACCCAATTGGGGTGTTTGCAGGCCTGCTCTGGCGTGACTTCATGCAAGGTGGCCGGATCGCGTTCGCGAAATGGCCCGCCCGATGCCGTCAGGATGATTTTCTCGACCCGGGAAGACCAGGTCGCTGGATCGTCGGGCAGTGACTGAAAAATCGCCGAATGCTCGCTGTCGATCGGCAACAATTGCGCGCCGCCGCTGCGCACCGCCTGCAGAAAGACCTCTCCGCCCACGACCAGCGCCTCCTTGTTGGCCAGCAAGAGCCGCTTGCCGGCCCGCGCTGCAGCCAGGCAGGGCGGCAGACCGGCAGCGCCCACAATTGCGGCCATCACGACCTGAACACGCTCATCACTGGCAATGCATTCGAACGCGTCGGCACCCATGAGCACGCGGGTGGCCGAGCCGGCCGCGGCCAAGCGCTGCTCGAGCTCACGGGCCGCAACCTCATTGGCCATGACCGCATGAACAGGCCGAAACTGCAAGCACTGCTCGAGCATCAGGTCCACCCGGTTGGCTGCGCTGAGCGCAAACACCTCAAAGCGGTCTGGATGCCGAGCCACCACATCCAGGGTATTGACTCCGATGGAGCCGGTCGAGCCGAGAACCGTGACGCTTTGCTTCATGCGCTGTACCTCGAAAAACCAGAGAGCATCATGGCCAGGGGCAGCACCGGCAACAGCGCATCGACCCGATCGAGCACGCCGCCATGGCCGGGCAAGAGCCCACTGGAGTCCTTGGCACCGGCGCTGCGCTTGAGCAGGGACTCGACCAGATCGCCGACCACACTCATGGCCGACAGAAACACCAAGGCGATCAGCCACACGAACCAGCCGTGTTGCGCCATCAACTGGCCATGCAGGCTGCGCTCGGCCACAGGCAGCCCGCCACCGAGCAACTCCACTTGAGACCAGATCGCCCCCAAGACCAACACCCCAAGGGCTCCGCCAATGGCCCCCTCCCAGCTCTTTCCTGGGCTGATGCCAGGGGCCAGCTTGCGATGGATGAACCGCCCGCCCCAGGCTTTGCCCGCAAAATAGGCGGCCACATCGGCCATCCAGACCAGGGTGAGCGTTGAAAGCAGAAAGTTCAGTCCAATCTCGCGCGCTTGAACCACAGCCAGCCAAGCTGCCCAAAGGCAGAGCAAGCCCAGCAGGCAGCGCAGCCCACGCGAGCGTTGCTGCCAGACTGGCACACCGCCAGCCAAGAGGCGCGAGCCACCGAGCACCCAGCCCAAACCGGCCAGAGCCCAAAGCAAGAGCAAGTCGTGCTGCAGCAAACCCGCTGACCACGACAGGACGCAGGTCAAGGCACAGACAGCGCCCATGCCCCAGGCCGCCATCGGGCCCAGGCCATTGAGGCGGCCCCACTCCCAGGCGGCAGCGGCCAACAGCAAGACCGTCAGGCCTGCAAACGGCCAGGGACTGGCGTGGAACAAGGCGGGCAGGAGCACCGCCAGCATGAGCACGGCAGTGATGATGCGCTGCCGTAACATGAGAATCGAATCAGGCGGTCGTCAGACCGCCATGATGTCCTGCTCTTTGGCAGACACCAGTTTGTCCACCTCGGCGATGTAACGGTCGGTGAATTTCTGAATATCGTCCTGAGCACGCCGCTCCTCGTCCTCGGAAGCCTGCTTGTCCTTGACCAGCTTCTTGACGCCTTCGTTGGCATCGCGCCGAAGATTACGGATGGCGATCTTGGCATGCTCGCCCTCGCCCTTGACCACCTTGGTGAGTTCCTTGCGTCGCTCTTCGGTCATGGGGGGCATCGGCACCCGGATCAGGTCACCCTGAGCCGCCGGGTTCAAGCCGAGGTCAGAATCGCGGATGGCTTTCTCGATCTTGGCGCCCATGCCCTTTTCCCAGGGGGACACGCTGATGGTGCGCGCATCGAGCAAGGACACGTTGGCCACCTGGCTGATGGGCACCATCGAGCCGTAGTAGTCGACCTGCACGGTATCGAGCAAGCCGGGGTTGGCACGGCCGGTGCGCACCTTGGTCAGGCTCGTCTTGAAAGCCTCGATCGACTGCTGCATCTTCTGCTCGGCGCTCTTCTTGATGTCCTGAATGCTCATGGTGTGGGCTGCAATGAAGGAGGGAGGAAACGGTCAGACGTGCACCAAGGTGCCTTCATCTTCGCCCAGCACCACGCGCCTGAGCGCGCCGCTTTTGAAGATGGAAAACACTTTGACCGGCAGTTTTTGATCGCGGCACAGAGCGAAGGCGGTGGCGTCCATCACCTCCAGATTGCGCCCCATGGCCTCGTCAAACGTGATGGAGGCGAAGCGGGTTGCCGTCGGATCCTTTTTGGGATCGGCGGTATAGACCCCGTCGACCTTGGTGGCCTTGAGCACGATCTCGGCGCCGATTTCAGCGCCACGCAGGGCCGCAGCCGTGTCGGTGGTAAAGAAGGGGTTGCCGGTGCCGGCGGCAAAGATGACCACCTTGCCCTCTTCCAAGTACTGCAGTGCCTTCGGGCGAACGTAAGGCTCAACCACCTGCTCGATGGCGATGGCCGACATCACGCGCGCCGTCAAGCCCGCCTTGTCCATGGTGTCGGCCAAGGCCAACGAGTTCATCACGGTCGCCAACATGCCCATGTAGTCGGCGGTGGCGCGGTCCATGCCGACCGAGCCGCCGGCCACACCACGGAAAATATTTCCGCCGCCGATGACCACCGCCACCTGCACGCCCAGGCGGGTGACTTCGGCCACCTCTTCAACCATTCGAACGATGGTGGCCCGATTGATGCCAAAGGCATCGTCGCCCATCAGGGCCTCACCAGACAGTTTGAGCAAGATGCGCTTGTAGGCCGGCATGAAAGTCCCGCGAGTTTTTTCCAAGTTTAGCGCCTGACTCCCGTCGATCAAGCGCCCTTGGCGGCTGCCACCTGGGCGGCGACCTCGGCAGCGAAGTCATCGACCTTCTTTTCGATGCCTTCACCGACCACATAAAGGGTAAAGCCCTTGACGCTCGTGCCCTTTTCCCTGAGCATCTGCTCAACCGTCTGCTTGTCGTTCTTCACGAAGGGCTGATTGAACAGCGAGACTTCCTTGAGGAACTTCTGCACCGAGCCCTCAATCATCTTGGCGGCGATGTCGGCCGGCTTGCCCGACTCGGCCGCCTTGGCGGTGGCCACCGAACGCTCGCGCTCGATCAGCTCAGCCGGCACATCGGCGCTGGTCAGGGAAACCGGCTTCATGGCGGCCACATGCATGGCCACATCCTTGGCAGCGGCCTCATCGCCGTCGTACTCCACCACCACGCCGATGCGGGTGCCGTGCAAATAGGCGGCCAGTTTGCTGCCGGAGGCAAAGCGCTTGAAGCGGCGCACCGACATGTTCTCGCCGATCTTGCCGATCAGGCCCTTGCGGACATCTTCAATGGTGGGACCAAAACCGTCGAGCGAAAAAGGCAGACCACCCACCGCGGCCACATCGGCCGGGTTGTCACGACTGATGCCCTGAGCCACCGCTTGGGCCAGAGCCAGGAAACTGTCGTTTTTGGTGACGAAATCAGTTTCGCAGTTGATCTCAACCAGCGCGCCAATCCCTGCTTCCATATGCACGGCCACAACGCCTTCGGCGGTAACGCGCGATGCAGCCTTGCCAGCCTTGCTGCCGAGCTTGACGCGCAGCAGTTCCTCGGCTTTGGCCATGTCGCCATCTGCCTCGGTCAGGGCCTTCTTGCACTCCATCATCGGGGCGTCGGTCTTGGCGCGCAGTTCTGCGACCATGCTTGCGGTGATTGCCATATTCTTTACTCCTGTAGCTTGCAAATTCAAAGGGCCACCGCCCACCCGGGCAAGGGCCACGACTTGTGAAAAAGGGGCTACTTGAGCCCCTTTTTGCGTTGGGCCCAAGGCCCTGGGTCAGGCAGCGCTCTCGACCTCGACAAACTCGTCATCGCCTTCAACGGCCTTGACGATGTCAGTGACGGCGTTCGCACGCCCCTCGATGATCGCATCGGCGATGCCGCGGGCGTACAAGGCGACAGCCTTGGCCGAGTCGTCGTTGCCAGGGATCACGTAGTCGATACCTTCCGGCGAGTGGTTGGAATCAACCACGCCGATCAGCGGAATGCCCAGCTTCTTGGCTTCGGCCACGGCGATCTTGTGAAAGCCGACGTCGATCACAAAAATGGCGTCGGGCAGGCTGGCCATGTCCTGAATGCCGCCGATGTCTTTTTCGAGTTTCTCGATCTCGCGAGAAAAGGTCAGCTGCTCTTTCTTGCTGATGGCATCGAGCCCGGCTTCCTGCTGCGCCTTCATTTCTTTCAGGCGTTTGATGGAAGACTTGACCGTTTTGAAGTTGGTCAGCATGCCGCCGAGCCAACGCTGATCCACGAAGGGCACACCAGCGCGGCGCGCTTCGGTGGCCAAAATTTCACGCGCTTGGCGCTTGGTGCCCACCATCAAGATGGTGCCGCGGTTGGCAGACAACTGGCGAGCAAACTTGCAAGCGTCCTGAAACAGGGGCAGCGTCTTTTCCAGATTGATGATGTGAATGCGGTTGCGATGGCCAAAAATGAAGGGGGCCATCTTGGGGTTCCAGAAGCGTGTCTGGTGTCCAAAATGGACGCCGGCTTCCAGCATTTCACGCATGCTTGTCGACATAAAGACTCCTAAGGTTGTGTCTAAAATCAGCGCCCGCCGCTGGAAAAATCTCCGGCGACACCTTGTCAGTGGCTGATTCGCGATTGGTTCTGGACCGTTCAACCCTCAACAAGAAGGCGAGCCGAAGCCAAAACCGCAAGAGTATATCACCTGCTCCGAGCCGAATCGGCCTCACGCGGTCGGGCAGATCAAGGAACACGCCCCCATGACCACCCCCTCACCAAGACTTCGCGACCTGCACCAATTGCGCCAGGATCTGGCGCAAGGGCGGACCACGCGCAGCCGGGAACTCGAGCGTGCCCGGCAAGCCAGCGCCGATTCTGCATGCCGCCACACCTACGTGAGTTCACCCGAACAATCCTTCGAGCGGGCCCTGGCGACGCCCGACGGCGCGGCAGCGGACGACGCACCTCTGGCCGGACTGCCCATCTCCGTCAAGGACCTGTTCGACGTGGCCGGCGAGGTCACCCGAGCCGGGTCCGTGGTGTTGGCAGGAGCGGCCGCAGCCCCCACAGACTGCCCGGCGGTCGCCCGTGTGCGAGCCGCCGGCGGCCTGATCGCCGGGCGCACCAACATGACCGAGTTTGCCTTCTCGGGCGTGGGCATCAATCCGCATTACGGCACCCCAGTCAACCCCTGCGACAAGCAGATCGAGCGCATCCCGGGCGGCTCATCCTCAGGGGCGGCCGTCTCCGTGGCCATCGGTGCGGCGGTGGCCGGCCTGGGCTCAGACACCGGCGGGTCGCTGCGCATTCCAGCGGCACTGTGCGGCCTGGTGGGCTTCAAGAGCACCGCGCGGCTGGTGCCCACCGAAGGCGCCGTTCCCCTATCGACCACGCTCGATACGGTCGGTGCCATCACCCGCTCAGTGCGCGACGCCATCACCTTGCATGAAGTGCTGGCGCAACGAAGCGTGGGGCCGGTGGGTCTGTCCCTGAGGGGGGCGCGGCTGGCTGTTGCGCAGACCTGGATGCTCGACGACCTGGCCCCTGAGGTCGCCAGCGCCTTTGAGGCGAGCCTGCGCATCCTGCGCGAGGCGGGCGCTCAGATTGACAACATCGCACTCAGCGAGATCGCCGAGCTGGCCCAGATCAATGCCGGCGGCGGCTTCTCGGCCGCTGAGAGCCATGCCTGGCACCGCAGCTTGCTGGACGAACAAGCTCATCGCTACGACCCGCGAGTGGCCAAACGCATCCTGCGCGGCGCGCAAATGAGTGCGGCCGACTACCTGGACCTGATCGAGGCACGTCGCAGTTGGGTGGCGCGCATGGGGCAAGGACTGAGCGATTACGACGCCGTGATTTCACCGACCGTTCCCATGTTGGCGCCAGCCATTGCGCCGCTGGCCCATGACGATGACGCGTTTTTCAAAGTCAACGCGCTGCTGCTGCGCAATCCATCGGTGGTGAACATGCTCGACGGCTGCGCCATTTCCCTGCCCTGCCACGAGGTCGGCTCACTGCCTATCGGGCTCATGCTCTGGCAAGGCGCGCTGCACGATGACCGCTTGCTGCACCTGGCCCTGCAGGTCGAGGCTGCGCTGAGCGCGGCTGACCGCGGCTGAGCCTGGCCGCAACCGACAATCGAAACATGCACCGCATCACCGCCGAGACCAGCTGGCCGCTGCACGGCCTGGCCGCCAGCCGGCAACTTGAGACGCTGACCCAGTCCGCGCTGCCGCCCCACACCCTGATGCAAAGGGCTGGCCTGTCCGTGGCCCGCCTGGCACGGGCACTGGTCCCGCATGGCCGTCATGTCTGGATCGCTTGTGGGCCTGGCAACAACGGTGGCGACGGCTTCGAGGCCGCCCGGCATCTGCACGATGCGGGCTGGCAAGTGAGCCTGACCTGGCTGGCCGGCACTGCCGAGCCAGCCGATGCGCAGGCCGCGCGCCAGCGGGCGATGCAGGCGGGCATCGGCATCCAGGCCGAGGCACCACCGAGCTTTGATCTGGCCATCGATGCCCTGCTGGGCCTGGGCGGCGACCTGAGCCCCGAGCGCTCTGGCACGGCCACCTTGCTGCAATGGCTGGCCCACATGAATAGCAGCGGCCAGCCGGTGCTGGCCGTCGACCTGCCCTCCGGCCTGAGCGGCGATACGGGCCAGGGCGGCGTGCCGATGGCCAGCCGGCAGAGCCGACACACCCTGAGCCTGCTGACGCTCAAGCCGGGCCTGTTTACCGCCCAGGGGCGCGACCAGGCGGGGCAGGTCTGGTTAGACACCCTGGGCGCCGATCTTCAGGCCCTGCCGGCCGACGCCGAACTGCTGGGCGCCGACCAACTGCCCGGCTGGCACAAACTGAGCGGGCCGCACGACAGTCACAAGGGCAGCTATGGCGATGTGATGGTCGTCGGCGGTGTGCAGTCAACCGGGACAGGCACACACATGATGGGGGCAGCCCTGCTGGCCGCCCGGGCCGCCCTGCGCAGTGGCGCGGGCCGGGTGTATGTGAGCCTGCTGGGACAGGCCGATCTGCACAGCGACCCGCACCAGCCCGAACTGATGTTTCGGCCCATGGCCAGTCTGAGCGGCATGCCGAACAGCCTGTGCATCGTCTGCGGGTGCGGCGCCGGCGAGGCGGCGGCTGCGGCCTTGCCCAGCGTCCTGGTGGGAGATCATCCCTTGGTACTCGACGCGGACGCGCTCAACGCGCTGGCCGCTGAGCCCCCCTTGCGGCGGCAATTGCGCAGGCGGCGCCTCGGGCAGACCGTGCTCACCCCCCACCCGCTGGAGGCGGCCCGGCTGCTCGGCTGTGCGGCAGCCGACATTCAGGCCGACCGCTTGCGGGCC
>JAXITB010000027.1:0-14038 GCA_034680305.1 Polaromonas sp.
GTCGCCGGTGCCACGGTAGGTGATTTGTGCATTGGCCAGACGACGCGACTGGACCGTGTTGTTGGGGGCCACATCTTCTGGACGGATCACTCCGGCCACCTGGATCACCTCGGCGCCTTCGGTCAGGGCCAGCTGCTTTTCACCGCGCAGCACCAGATTGCCGTTGGCCAGCACGTCGACCACCGTCACGGCCACCGCGCCTTCCAAACTGGCCTGCTGGTCGGCCGTGCCTTTGCCGGTCGAGGAAATATTGGCGCTGCGCACATCGGTGCCGCCCAAAATGCCGCCCATGGTGCGCAGACGGTTGGTGGGCACCATCGGAATCACGTCGTTGGCCGATTTGCGATTGACCTCGGTGTTGGCGGTGCGAGCGGCCTGGGTCGACTCGTTCAAGATGACCGTGATGACGTCGCCCACCTGGTAGTTGCGGCCCCGTCCAAAGAAGTTGTCGCTGATGCGGCTGTGATAGATGGAGCCGGTGGCCTGCGGCGCACGTTCGCGCGCGGCGGGAATGACCGGCGCGAATTCGGGGGTGTGCGTCATGGGCTGAGGCGGCAGGACGGTGCAACCGGCCAGGCCGAGGACAGCAGCAAGAACAACCAGAGTCTTCATGAGGGGGACTTTCAATCAGAGGTTGTTGTTGATGAACTTGAGCATGCCGTCAACCGCCTGAATGGCCTTGGAGTTGATCTCGTAGGCACGCTGGGTTTCGATCATGCTGACCATCTCTTCAACCACATTGACGTTCGATGCCTCCATCACGCCTTGCATGATGGTGCCGGCACCGCCCTGGCCGGGCACCAGCACCTGGGGTGCGCCGGAGGCCGGGGTTTCCTTGAGCAGGTTCTGGCCCAGCGACTGCAAGCCACTGGGGTTGACGAAACGGGCCACCTGGATCTGTCCAAGCACCTGATTGCCGCCGCCGTTGAGCTCCACCGAAACGGTGCCATCGCGACCAATGGTCAGGGCCGATGCGTTCTGGGGCACGGTGATGGCCGGCTGCAGCGGCGCGCCGCTGGAGGTCACCAACTGACCGGTGGCCGACAGCTTGAAGCCGCCATCGCGGGTGTAAGCCAGGGTGCCGTCGGACTGAGCGATTTGAAAGAAGCCGCCGCCAGCAATGGCCATATCCAGGGGATTCTGGGTGGTCATCATGTTGCCTTGGGCGTGAATCTTTTCAGTGGCCACCACGCGCACGCCGGTGCCCAGCATCAGGCCGGTGGGTGCCTGCGAGTTGGCATCGGTCTGTCCACCCGCCTGCCGCACGTTCTGATAGAGCATGTCCTCGAACACCGCGCGATCGCGCTTAAAGCCGGTCGTATTGACGTTGGCCAGGTTGTTCGAGATCACATTCATCCGGGTCTGCTGGGCATCCAGGCCCGTCTTGGCCACCCACATCGATGCATCCATGTTCAGCTCCTTCCTATTGACTTAAATTCAAATGACATCAGCCGCCGAGCTTGAGCATCGATGCCCCTGACTCGTCGCCGGTCTTGCTTTCCTTGATGATGCGCACCTGCTGCTCAAAGCTGCGTGACTGATCCATCAACTTGATCATGATTTCCATCGCATTGACATTGCTGCCCTCCAGGGCCTTGGCCGTCAGCGAAGGGCGAAGGGTGCCGTTGGTGATGTCGGCGCCTTCGCTGCCCACCACCTGAAACAAGCCGTCCTCACGGCGCTCAAGCTGGACCTGGCTGGCATCGCGCAGCATGATGCGGCCCACCAGCACGCCTGGATCGGCCATCTGCGCCTCACTGGTCGCATAAATGGTGCCGTCCGGGTTGATGTTGACCTTGCTGCCACCCGGCACGGTGATGGGCTGGCCACCCTCCCCCCGCACCACAAAGCCCGAGCCGTTTTGCAAGATGCCGGTGCTGGTGACCTGAAGGTCGCCGCGGCGGGTGAACGCCAGCTTGCCGTCGCGGGTGGTCACGCCCATCACCGCCTGGTCATTGATCGCCACATCCAGATCGCGCCCAGTCACCATGACGGCGCCCGGACGCATCTTGACGATGTCTGAGCTGATGGCCTGCGGCTGCAGGCGCGTTTCTAGACCGGCGCCTTCGACCTTGATGGCCTGCATGGCCACGTCGTAGCTGCGCTTGAAGCCGGGCGTAGACACATTGGCCAACTCGTTGGCCGTGACCTGACGCGACAGCCGCTGCTCGTTGATGGCAGCGACCGCATTGAAGGCTAAACGGTCCATGTCTCAAGTTCCTTGGAGTTCGTCCGATACACCGATCAAGCCAATGTCAGCCGCGGATATTGATGATGGCCTGAGTCATCGTCGTGGAGGTTTCGATGGCCTTGGCGTTGGCCTGGAAGTTACGCTGAGCGGTGATCAGGTCTACCAGCTCCTGCGTCAAGTCCACGTTGGATCGCTCGGTGGCACCGGCGCGGATGGTGCCGAAGCCAGCGGTTCCGGCAGTGCCCAGAATCGGACTGCCCGAGGCGGCCGAGGCCAAGAAGCTGGAGTCACCGGCCTGTCGCAAACCGGCCGGGCTTGAGAAGTTAACCAGCAGAATTTTGGCCAGCGATTTCTGCGTGCCGTTGGAATAAGAGGCACTGACCAGACCGTCGTTGGCGATCGTCACGCCCACCAAGTCGCCCTCGGGAGCGCCGTCCTGAGACTGCGAGAGCACGGCGAACGGCGAGGAGAACTGGGTCGATGCCGAGTAGTCGATATTGATCGTCAAAGCGCCCTTACCGCCGGCCAGATAAACCGTCTCCAACTGCGTGCCGCCCAAAGGCGAGACCAGCTTGCCACCGGTGTCAAAAGTCAGTTCGCCCTTGTCCAGGAAGATCGGCGACCAGGCCGGCAGACCGGTGAAGCCGTCACCGTTGGTGGTTTCCTTGCCATCGCTGTCGATGTATTTGGGGACCATCTGCGTGCCCACAAGATCGGCGTGCTGCGACGGCTTGATCCAGGTCGAGGTCTTGCCGCGACCGGCTTCCACCTGCTCCAGACCCCATGTGGGCTGGCCAGAGATCTTGATGAAGGACTCCGACGAGGTGGTGCCCGAGGTGAAGACGAAGCGGTTCTTGGCATAGTCGTAGCTGACTTCGACCCCGTTGACCGTCTCGGGAATCAAGTTGATGTTGTCAGCGTTGTTGGCCATGGAGTTGATGCCCTTTTGCAGCGCGGCTGCAAAAGATTCCACCGAATAGTCATTGCCTGTCGGGATGACCACCGTGCCCTTGACGCCGTCGACCGTCACCACAAATTTGTTGTTGGTGGAATCGACCGCAAAGTTATTGGTCACATTGATGGTAGGCGTGCCGCCATAAGCCACGGCAGGAGACGAATCAATGCCGCGCAGTGCGGTGGCGGAGGTGCTCACCTCGGAATCCTTGAAGCCAAAGAGCTTCTCACCCATGGACACGGCATTGGCGCCAGTGGTCTTGTCCAGGGTCAGCTTGATGCTGGCCTCGTCACCGGTGGTGCCGGATTTGACGGCAAAGGTCTTGTTGCTGGCGTCGTAGCTCACGCGGATGCCAAAGCGCTGCTCGTTGGGCGGTCGGATCATCGCGCCATTGGGGATGACCTGTAGGGTGTTGGAGCCGTCATCGGCCATCTCCACCGGTGTGGTGCCCAGACCGAACACCTCATTGCGGCCGGTGCTGCCCTGGGCGATGCTGACGGTGGAGGTGCCGTCGACAAACTTGAAGGTGCGCGCATTGTGGTCACGGATGACCGTCAGCGAGTTCGTGCCGCCGGCCTTGAGGTCGGTGTTGCGGTCCATCGCCGCTTGCATGGCCACCCGCACCTGCCGGGTGGTCAGCTTGGTCCAGTCGATGGTCGCATCGGTCAGGCCAAAATCGGCGGCCGTCAGCGAGATCGCTATCGCTTTCGGGGCACCCTGGGCGTCCAGTACTCGGCTGGTGCGCACCGTCAGCTCGCGGTTGGCCGGCGCGCTGAGGTTGAAGTAGGACTCGTCGCCGAAGGCCCGGTTCAAATAATTGGTCATCTCCTTGGCGATCTGGTTGCCGGTCATCTTGAGGTCGATGTCCGCCAAATAGCCCAGGTCCACCTTCACCGGGTTGTCGGACCCGTCAATGTCCACCGTGAACACCTGGGACAGCATGGCCTTGTTATCGGCCGATTGGGCTGCCCATTCCTTGAAGTTGATGCCATTGGTCAGGTCGAACTGCTGGGTGTCGATGGGCTCGGTGCTCGAGACCGTGGCCGGCTGCGAAGAGCGCACATCGGTCAACTCGTCCAGCGAAATCAGCTGAGTCTTGGCGGTGGTGATCTCGTCCTTGACCTCGTTAAAGGACTTGATTTGACCGTATTGATTGACGAACAACTTCTCGCCGCCCGAGTCGGTGGCCTGCACCAAGGAGGCATTGACCTGGTCGTCGCCCACGAACACATAGGTCTGCCACTTGTTGAAGGGGCTGCTCTGGTTGGCGTTGGCAGTCTTGACGTAGTAGACCGTGGCCAAGTAGCCGTTGCCACCGTTGTCGTACACGGTCATGGCCGTGCTCTTGTTGTAGGTGGCTGAATTGGCCCGGTTGAAGGGCTCGGTGACCACCTGGGCATCGGCCGGAAAATTCAGGCCTAACTCGACCAAAGAGGTCTGGCGGGCCTCGCCCGATGTCTTCTGGGGGATGGTCAGCACCACCCGCTCGTTCACATTGGCGCTGCCGGTGGAGTCCACCGTTGCCGCCATCAGACGCTGGCCTGCGGAGTTGACCACGTTGAACTGCTCATTGAGCATGAAGGAGCCGTTGCGGGTGTAGATGTCCTGCAGACCGTCGGCAGACTTCAATGGAAAAAAGCCGTCACCGGTGATGGCCAGGTCCAGCGCGTTTGACGAGAACGACACATTGCCCTGGCTGAATTCCTGGCTGACCTGCTTAAGTGCCACACCCTGACCCACGGTCGACGAGGCTTTTTGCAGCGGCGAGGTGGCAAAAATGTCTCCGAAGTCGGCGCGCGAACGCTTGAATCCAGTGGTACCCACGTTGGCGATGTTGTTGCTGGTCACAGCCAGCTGGGCAGTGGCCGAGTTCAAGCCCGTGAGCGAGGTGTAAAAGGACATGTGTGACTCCTGGTAACCGAATGGGTGTGACTGATGTGAAGCCGATTAGCCGCCGATGCGCTTGATATCGGCCAACTTGAGGGTCTGACCACCCTGAACCTGCACCAACATCTCGCCGGACGCTTCCTGGCTGATGCTTTGGATGGTCGACAGGGTGCTGACGGTGGGTGTGATGTTCTGGCCGTTGGCCACGGCCGAGACACGGAATCGGTAGGCGCCTTCGGGCTGCATCTGTCCGTTGCTGCCTTGGCCTTGCCAGCTAAATTGCAGACTGCCAGCTTGCTGAGCGCCCAGAATCTGCTGGTAAACCGCCTGGCCGGAGCTGTTGAGCACATCAATCTGCAGGCCGGCGGCCCCGTTGGGCAAGTCAATGCTGGCCTGCACAGGCTGATCCGCCTTCAGTTCAAAGGCGTTGCCCGGAACCACCACGCTCTTGCCGATCAGCGCGGCGCCCGACATCATGCGATCGCCCTGCAGCGAAGCCGTCAGCGATGCCAGCTGTGTGGCCATGTTGGTGGTCGCTTCCAACTGGGAGAACTGGGCCAACTGGGCCACGAAGGCCTCGTTCTTGGTTGGGTCCAAAGGGTTCTGGTTTTGCAGCTGCGTGGTAAACAGCTTGAGAAAATCCTGCTGATTGGCCGTGGTGTTGTTGGCCTTGGGCTTGGCCAGCTCTTCCTCATAGCTCTTGATGCCGGCCGGCAGTGTGCGCGAAGCAGCCGGATTGATGCTGGCCGCGTTGGTATAAAGGGCGGTGGTGGCCATGAGAATCTAGCTCCTTTAACTGCGGGTGATGTCCAGCGTGCGCAGCATGAGCTGGCGGGTGGTGTTGACCACCTCGACGTTGTTCTGATAGGAGCGCGAAGCCGCCATCATCTCGACCATCTCGGTCATTTCATTGACGTTGGACAGGTAGACAAAGCCTTCTTTGTCGGCCAAGGGGTTGCCCGGGTCGGAGATGCGTCGCACTGGCGAAGGGTCATCGATCAGAGCCTCGATCTTGACGCCGCCCTGGTAGGTCTGATCACGCGGCAGCTGCTTTTGGTCCTCAAGGACCGCCTTGAACACCGTGCGCTTGCCCCGATAGGCCTCTTTCTCGCTGCCCGCCACGGTGCTGGCGTTGGCCAGATTGGAGGCCACCGCGTTCATGCGGGCCATCTGCGCATTGAGCGCAGAGCCAGCGATGCCAAAAATGTTGTCGATGGCCATGGTGAATTACTCTCCCTTGAGGGCTTTGCGCATGGAGCTGACCCGCTGCTCCAGAAACTGCAGCGTGGCCTGGTAGTCGGCCGCGGCCTTACCGTACTGGGCCTGCTCGATATTGAGTTCGACCGTGTTGCCGTCGAAGGCCACGTTGAAAGGAATGCGGTAGAGCACACCCGTGCCACCGGCCGGCTCTGCGGTGTCGAGGTGGCCCTTCTGGGTGGCCACCATGGGCTCTTTTCTCGCACCACTGAGGACAGCGCGGAAGTCAATGTCTTGCGCTTTGTAATGCGGGGTGTCGGCGTTGGCGATGTTGCGGGCGAGCACCTCCATACGGCGGCTGCGCACATCCAGTGCCCGCGCATGCACGTCCAGAGATTTGTCGATGAAGTTCATGGCTCCAAGGTCCTGCTTCGAGATCAGCCGCATCTGCCGGTTTCCCGACAACCCAACCAGGCGCACGCCCGGCTTCGCAGGCTTGACCGCAAAACCCGTGCCACCTGTTTTCCGCCATGAAAGACGTCAGCAAGCCGGATAAAGCGGCAAGGCCAGCCCTTGCCGGCGGCAATCGGCGGCAAGAACTTGCCGGCGGGCCTCGAGGCGGTGGGGCCCTTGATGGCAAGCAGTGCGCGATCCGTCGCCCCATCGCGCCGAGGGCGGCGCTCCCACAAGCGCTCAGCAAGCCTGGGGCGAAGGAGTGGGAGCCGCGCCCTCGCGGCGCATGGGGGCTCTTGTGAAAGCCGCGCCCTCGCGGCGATGCCCCTGTATTTCTCCCGCTCCCTCTGGGAGAGGGTCGGGGTGAGGGCATGAACCTTCAAGGGCCCCATCGCGCCGAGGGCGGCGCTCCCACACAGACCGCCGCTCCCACACTGGCTGGGCGCTCCCACAAAGACCGCCGTTTCCGCATTCACTAAGGGGGCTTGCAAAGACCGGCGTGCCCTCAAAGGCCATGACGGCCAGGCTGGTCTTGTTTTTGCAATCACTGGCCTTGGGGCATCTCGATGTCGGGATCCCAACACTTGAATGGACGAGGCCTTTATGAACGGACCAGCGAATTGCGAGCCCATCAGCCTGCCAGGGTTGGCCCGGGCGGTGGCCTGCCATGCCGGCTGCGCCGCTTTGATGGCCCTAGCGGTGATCTGTACGGCCGAGCCGGCCCATGCGCAGAATCTGGCCCCAGGGCGGGCAACACCGGCCAGCAGCCTGCCGCCGGCGGCACAGACAGCGCCAAGTGCACCGGTGGCGCCCGTGGCGTTTGCACCCGGGCAGGCTGCCGTGCCAGCCGTGTCCGCTGCGCAAGCCAGCGCCCTGCCCCCCTCTCATGAACAACTGTTCGCACTGGCCAAGGCCTGGGTCGGCAAAGATCAGCAACTGCCGGTCGAACAACTCCAGTTCGCCCCCCTCGACAGCCGGGTACGCATTGCCGATTGCAGCCAGCCCCTGCAGTTTGACTACCCTTTCAGTAGCTCCCGCGAAACGGTACGGGTGCGCTGCACCCAGCCAAACACCTGGCAGCTATTCCTGCGCCTGACCAGCCCGGTCGCTGGCCGAGCAGCCAGCCCAGCGCCGGCCCAGACTCAAACGGTGACCGCCCGCCCCAACGGCCCGGTGACGGCCCAAGCGGCCACCAAGACCGTGGTGGTCGCCCGCCGCCTGCTGCAACGCGGCACCGAACTCAATGCCAGCATGCTCGAAGAGGTGCAACGGCCGGCCCTGGGCCTGGACCCGCTGGCCATCTCATCCCTGAAGGACGTGGAGTCGGCCGAGGTCGTGCGCGACATTCCGGCCGGAACAGCGTTGCGTAGTTACGACATCAAGCGCAGCCTGATGGTCCGAAAGGGCCAGTCGGCAATGCTGACCGTCGGCCAGGGAGCCGGCTTTCAGATCACCGTGAGGGTGCAGGCCGAGCAAGACGGCTATATTGGTGAGCAAATCCGCTTGAGAAACACTGAGTCGGGTCGACTCATATCAGGTGTGGTGACCGGCCCCAATGCCCTAAAAGGCTTGTAAGCTTGTTTTTGAGAAAATCACTCAAGTTTGGTCTGGTGCATCCGATACTACGAGTGTCAAAGGGCCAAATCAGGCCCCACCAGCAGAAAGAGAGCCTCACATGACCGATGCAATTTCACAGTATGGAAGACTAAACCAGTCAGACAGCACTGTGCGTAGCAGTGTCGACAAGGCTAATAAGAAAGCCAGCACCAGCAGCATTTCTTCAGAAGCCAGCGACAAGAGCTCTGGCAGCTCGGCCGTGCGTCAGGGCGAAGACACCCTGTCTCTGAGAAACGTGGCGCAAAAAGCCATGGCCGAGCCAGATTTTGACCGGGCCAAGGTCGAAGCCATCAAACAAGCCATTGCCGAGGGGCAATACCCGCTCGATTCGCGGCGCATTGCAGAGAGCTTCATGGCGATTGAGCGCATGATTCGTGAGTAACCCAGCTGCGAGCCGTCTTCTCACACTCGCGCGCGAGCTCGAGCAGGTCCTGGAGCAGGAGTACCAGGCCCTGCAAGAGCAGCAGCTCGACCCCTTCGAGCGTTTGCAGCCCGGCAAGTCCGCATTGCTGGCCGAATTAACCCGCCTTTGCCCCTCAGCAGAAGAGTTGCAATCCCAGCCCGCCTGGGCCGACCTGCGAGAAAGCCTGCTGCGCGGGCGAGATGCACACCGGCGCAACGCCGTGCTGATCGAGCGCAAGCTCGAAGCCATCCGCGGCGCCCTCAGCAGCCTACAGGTTGAAAACCCCAACTCATCGGTCGAGGTCTATGACCGCCTGGGCAAGGTGTCTCGCTTCAACAAGGGTCGCGGCTACCAAGACGCCTGAGCCGATTGGCCGCCCCAAGCCCCAAGTCCCCCTCCCCGACAGGCCCCGGCGCCGCACACGTCGGATCGCTGTCCTGAACCGCCGCTGAGACCAATCTTCGTGGGCCGCATGAGCGTTATGGCTCAAGACGGCCCACGCGGCGCCTCGCCTCAACTGAGGGCTGGCTGGGCCTCGGCGGGCTGGTCGGTCTTTTTCAAGCTGGCCAGGCGCTCAATCTGCGACAGGGAAATCAGGTGGGCGTAGATCGCCGGCAGATAGCCCTTTTGCCTAACCTCCAGGAACTTGGCGTCAGTGAAGTTGTTCAGGCGCTCTTCATTGATGACATGGCAGCCGGTGATGTTGCGCACCCCGCTGCCCGCATTGACCCGCATGTTCAGCGGCGTCAAGAGGTTGTTTTGCACCAGGAACTGGCTGAACTCGTGGGTGATCTGGTCCATCTGCTGGAGCTCACCCAGGTAGCGCTTGACGTTCTCGATCACCTGGGTGGGGTTGCCGGCCTCGTCGAACAGGGCCGCGCCCTCGGTGTCGCTGAGCAACTGGCTGGCCTCGTCGACACAGACGATGTAGCGATCGGCGTCGGGGGCCTTGACCAAGGCGAAGGGGTAGCGACGAATGATGGCTGGAATATAGGAGGCCGACCACTTGCCCTGGGCGTCAACGAACAGGTTCTCGCCCGCGTCGAGCCCCAACAGGGCCACTGGCCGGTAGCTGTCGTTGTCCTTGTCCTCCAGGAAGACCACCGGGTAGATGGCGGCGGCCCGGGCAAATTCATGGGTGGTCACATAGGCGATGTGAAAACCGGCGGCAAATCCGAAATCGTTGCTGGGACGGACCTTCTTGCCCGCATGACGCTCTTTATTGACGGGAACAACTTGTTCAAACATGGCACTTTCCTTGATGGTGGATCCCGGACGACCGACTCAAGTCGCCCGCAGACAGACCCAAAAGATAACACGGCTGAGGTCACCCTAATCCGTCTCGTCAGGCGGACCCGCACGCTTTTCGTCTCCAGGCCGCATGCCCTTGAGCCAATACACCCAAGACAGGATCACCGCCACCGCGGTGTAGAGCTCGGGCGGAATTTCATCGTCGACGTTGAGCCGACTGAGTAAGGCCAGCAGTTGCGGGTCTTCGGTCACATACACCCCCTGGCGCCGAGCCTCCTCGATCAGCTGCTCGGCCAGGTGGGCGTCGGCCTTGGCGGTGACCAGCGGCACGGTGTTCATGCCTTATTCCAGGGCTATGGCCTGCTTGCGAAAGCTCATGATGGCCTGCCTCAAGCCCGAATGTCGACCACCAGGCCGCGCCCCGAGGGGACCCAGTCGGCGGTGCCCAGGGGCCGGGGCCCGTGGATGACCTGAAAGGACTGCATGGCCAGGCCCGCCTCAAACAACTGCGTGCCGAGCTCCGACGAACGCGCCCTGGCCTGCTCGACCACGCCCTCGCGCAGAGCCCACATGGTCAGCTCCACCCGATCGAGCCCATGCAGCTGGGTTTTAAGCCAGACTTCGCCAATGTCTTGGCTGCGCGAATGCACGTTGACCGTCAGCGGCGGCCGCTCCTGACCTTCCTTGCGCGGCGCCCGGCGAAACTGCAGCTCCACCGGGTCGGCGTCGCCAAAAGGCAGCATGAGGCTGATCAAGACCTCCTTTTGCGCCTGCGCCTGCACCGCCTGCACCTGCGAGGACTCCAGGTCATCGACCGCCTGCGTGAGCTTGCCCAAAGCGCCGACCGAGCCCTCGTCGTCATCGTCCGACAAAGCGGCAATGAGCTTGCGCAGCAGTTGCTTGGGGTCATCAGGCGGCACGGGCAAACCCTTGAGCAGGCGCACCTCGGCGCCCATGGTGGAGATCACCGCCCGGTTGATCGCCTGGGCCAGCTGCTGTGGGTCGTACTGCGCCAGGGACAGTTGCATGCCGCGCCACTGCGCCAGCAGGTCAGCCCGGCCGCTGGTCTGCAGCAGGGCATCGAGCACGCCCGGCTTGAAGAGTTGGCCCAGTTGCTCCAGACCGGGTGGGCGAAACAGGAGCTTGCCGACCCGTGAAAAATACGGCGTACCGGCCACGGCCAAGGCCGCACCAGGCAAGGGCTGCAGACCCACCGCGACGGCACTGGCCTGCACCTGCAGGCTCACGCTTTGACCGACCTGCCAGCCGGCGGTCCATGGCAAGCGGGGCAAATCGATCTGCCTGCCGCGCAACAACAGGGCCAGGTTGTCGCCGCCACGCGATTGCACCAAGGCCTGCACCACCTGGCCATCAATCAAGTCGAGATCACGCGCCTGCGCGATCGTCAGCGGCAGGAGCTTGCCCTCCAGGTAGATCGGGTTGGACCGACCGGGCAGCTGCGTGAGGTCGGCCGGCGCGATCAAGCTAGACCTGGGCGTTGAACCCGCCCGAGGGCGCGCTTGCGGGGCACACTGGGAGGACGTGAGGAGGCCGCACGATGCGGCCCCACAACGACGAAGAACCAAGCCGGCGCGATCCGCAGCCGTGCCATCGGGCGCGCACCCGGCCCGTCGCGAAGATGTGGCTCAAAAAGACAGCGAGGTTCATTCGTCACAAGGGCCGACCGAAAGCATCGAGCGGCCAAAGTCAACCAGGATCAAGGATAGCGAACCCAGCGCCGGCGCTCCTCCACCGAGACTGGCGGCGGCGGGAAATACGCACCCGCCTCCTTGGGCTCCAGCAAGGGCAGCAGGATCTGGCGCAGCATCGGGTGCGGATCGGGCAAAGCCAGCTCGGTGCCCGCCTTCAGCCTTGTCTTGGCACCGGCGGTAAACACCTTGGGGTTGGCCTGAATCAGGGCGTCGCGCAAGATCTCATCTTTGAGTGGGATGTCGGCCATGGCCTTCTTGACCACCCGGTCTGCGGTGTCGCCGGCCACCGTGACATAAGTGCGGCCCGCGTGAGGGGCGGCCCCATGGCTGGCAGTAGCCGAGGCCGGCCTAGACGCCGGTGCACCAGCGGCCTGCACGGCGCCGGCCAGGCACAGCGAAAGCGCCATCAACGGGGCCGCCATCCATGCGGTACGACCTTGCGAAATGCGGTTCATGCCATCTCCTTGAATCTCAATGCGGTATGGGCTTGCGCCTCAAAAAAATCCTGCTGGTCTGCCGGGGCAGCGTCAAGGCCATCGCCCCTGCCCGGCCGGTCAACGCTTATCCATCGGCCAGGCCTGCCAGTTGGGGCGCACGGCGGCCGTTGGGCCAGCGAGCACCTGCAATTGGGCGCGGTGATCAGAAACCTGCTCGACCCGCGCCAGCACCAGGCCGGCCGCCGCATCGGGCTCCAGCATCCGGGCTGGCCAGCGGCGGCGGTCAGACACCAGCCACTCGTCGCCCGCCCTCACACCGGCCAAGGCGCCCTGGTCGATCTGCACCCGGTCGCCCTGGGCCTGCAAGACCTGCACCTGCACCGGCTCGCAAGCCAACCGCTCGCTCACCGCCTGAGCCCAGCTCTGCACCACGGCCTGCAACTGCTTGTGGGTTTCGGGGTGCAGGCGCGGCGCCGACCAGGAGCGGTCTTGCGCCTGCAAAGGCAACTCCAAGACCCTTTGAACGATGGGTGCGTTCTCGCGCGGCGACTGCAGGCTCAGCGACAGGCGCATCAGGGGGGCGACATGCATCCAAGGCAGATGGATCTTGGGCGCCGGCACCGGCACCAACTCCATCGCCACTTGAAGACGCCAAGGCAAGATCGGGGAGGTCGAAGGCCCGCCGGTCAGCAGGCGTTCGTAAGCGGCCGACGAACTCAGCGCAGCAGCTCCCGCAACGACCGGCGGCAGATCGAGCAATTGCCAGCGCGGCGCGGCAACGGCCGCAGCGAGCCAGCCTCGCAAAAGCGTTTGGGACGCATCGCGCCGCAAATGTTCCTCGTCAACCGGCCAAGCCCCACGGGGCTGCAAGTGCAAACCCAATACATGGCGGAGCTGGTCGGGCTGTCGGCACTGGGCGGCCGCAGCGGGCTTGCCCGCACCGGGCTGGCCTTTGAGCAGATCTTGCGGGGACTGCACCTGCAACTGCGCCTGCGGTTGCCCTTGGCCATCGCGCGAATAGGCGATCACCCGCACGCCACGCACCTGCATGCCGGTGCGGAAACTGCTGGCCTCGCGCAATGCGCCCTGCTCGTCAATCCACGCGGTGGTGTGCACCTGCGTGGCCCCTTGCATGGCCTGATGGGTCAAGCCCTGCCGCACCGCCTGCAGGCGCTCTTCGGGGCTCAGATCGGCGGCCACCGCCGCGCCGGCCGCCAAGCAGCCGGCGACAAGCGCGCACAGCCAGGGGCGGGCCAATGGGCCGGCGGAGACGGGCAGCCGGTGCATGACTCAGCGGGCCCTGGCCTGTACCTGGCCGAGGTAGAGCGCGCGAAGGTCTTGCACCACGGCCTTGTCCAAGCTCAAAGTGGTTTCATAGGTGTCGTCGCCGGCCGGCGTGATGCTCACCAGCACCGCCCCGTAAATCACCCCTTCGACCCGGGCCCGGAAGGTGTCGCTTTGCACCGTCATGTCGGCCACCGTGGTGGTCGCATCGAGCTGCTGGCCATAGACCTGCTCAGTCAGGGCGCGGTAGGCGTCGAGCTTGGAGGCCCGAATGGCCATCAGGCGCTGCTGGGCCGGATTGCGATGGTTCTGGACACTGATGACCGCATAGCCGGTGGCGGTCAGCGTTTCACGCTTTTCCACCAGCGGTGCAATCATGCCGGGCGACTCAGGCTTGGCGGCGGCTTTGGCCGGTGCGGGCTCTTTGGCCGCAGCCCAGGGCAGCATGGTCTGGCAGCCGGACAGGGCCAGCAGCGCCAAGCCGCTCAGGGCCCAGTTCAAACGACGGGGAAGATGGACGGGAAGTTTCATGCGGTTTCCTCTAAGGGTCGCGACAGGTCACGATCTGACGCCTGCAGAATCGGCACGAGCGGCCCAAGCTTGAGCGGCCAGCACAGTCCGATTCAGTCAAGACGATGCAAGAACAAGACA
>JAXITB010000028.1:0-13892 GCA_034680305.1 Polaromonas sp.
AAGGTGCCGTGGTCCATGACCTGCAACAGCACGTTGAAAATGTCCGGATGGGCTTTTTCAATTTCGTCCAACAACAACACGCAGTGGGGTTTCTTGGTCACGGCTTCGGTCAACAAACCGCCTTGGTCAAAGCCCACGTAGCCAGGAGGCGCACCAATCAAACGGCTCACCGCATGGCGCTCCATGTACTCGGACATGTCAAAGCGAACCAAGTCGATGCCCATGATGTAGGCCAACTGCTTGGCTGCTTCGGTTTTGCCCACGCCTGTGGGGCCACTGAACAAGAAAGCGCCAATTGGCTTGTCTGCTTTACCAAGACCAGAGCGTGCCATCTTCACGGCAGAGGCCAGCACTTCAAGCGCCTTGTCTTGACCGAACACCACACTCTTCAAATCGCGCTCGATGGTTTGCAGCTTGCTGCGGTCGTCGTTGGACACGTTGGCGGGCGGAATACGCGCAATCTTGGCCACGATGTCTTCAATCTCCGCCTTGCCAATGGTTTTCTTACGCTTAGACGCCACCAAGATGCGTTGCGCCGCACCTGCTTCGTCAATCACGTCAATGGCTTTGTCTGGCAAGTGGCGGTCGTTGATGTACTTGGCGCTCAACTCGGCAGCCGCCTGCAAAGCCGCAACAGCGTACTTGACGCTGTGATGCTCCTCAAAGCGCGACTTCAGGCCCTTGAGAATCTCCACCGTTTCGGCCACGCTGGGCTCGACCACATCGACCTTCTGAAAGCGCCGCGACAGCGCCGCGTCTTTCTCGAAGATGCCGCGGTACTCGGTGAAGGTGGTGGCGCCGATGCACTTGAGCTGACCCGAGCTGAGGGCCGGCTTGAGCAGGTTCGAGGCATCGAGGGTTCCGCCCGAGGCCGCCCCCGCACCGATCAGGGTGTGGATTTCGTCGATGAACAAAATCGCATGGGGCTTGTCCTTGAGCGACTTGAGCACACCCTTGAGCCTTTGCTCAAAGTCGCCGCGGTACTTGGTGCCAGCGAGAAAGGCACCCATGTCCAAGGAATAGACCTGTGATTCAGCCAGGATTTCCGGCACATCCTTTTGCGTGATGCGCCAGGCCAGCCCCTCGGCAATGGCGGTCTTGCCCACACCGGCTTCGCCCACCAGCAGTGGGTTGTTCTTGCGCCGGCGGCAAAGAATCTGAATGACGCGCTCGACCTCATAGTCGCGACCGATGAGCGGATCGATCTTTCCGGCCAGGGCCTGCGCATTGAGGTTTTGCGTGTACTGCTCCAACGGTGAAGCTTTCTCGTTTTTCTCGGCCGTTTCTTCGTTCTCGGCCGCACTTTCGCCGGACTTTTGCGGCTCGGGCGGGTCACTCTTCTTGATGCCGTGTGCGATGTAGTTCACCACGTCCAGACGGGTCACCCCCTGCTGATGCAGGTAGTAAACCGCATGCGAGTCCTTCTCGCCAAAAATGGCCACCAGCACATTAGCGCCGGTCACTTCTTTCTTGCCATTGCCGGTCGACTGCACATGCATGATGGCGCGCTGGATCACACGCTGAAAGCCCAGCGTGGGCTGCGTGTCCACATCGTCGGTGCCAGCCACCTGAGGCGTGTTGTCCTTGATGAAGTTGGACAGCGATTTGCGCAGATCTTCGATATTGGCCGAGCAGGCGCGCAGCACCTCGGCCGCGCTGGGGTTGTCGAGCAGAGCCAACAACAAATGCTCCACAGTGATGAACTCGTGGCGCTGCTGGCGAGCCTCCACAAAGGCCATGTGCAAGCTCACTTCTAATTCCTGGGCGATCATGTGATTTCCTTTCAGCTTGCGATGGGGGGCGATATGACTGACGAGCAGATGGGGGCGTTTCTCACAATTCAAGCGGCTCACTGATGCACTGCAGCGGGTGCCCATGCTTGCGGGCCGCCTCGGTCACTTGGTCAACTTTGGTGGCCGCCACATCTTTGGAGAACACGCCGCACACGCCCTTGCCGTCCAAATGGATCTTGAGCATGATCTGCGTGGCGGTTTCCCGGTCCTTATTGAAGAACTCCTGAATGATCACCACCACGAATTCCATCGGGGTGTAGTCATCATTGAGGAGCACCACCTGATACATCTGTGGCGGCTTGACTTTTTCGGGCCTGCGCTCAAGCACCACGGAATCGTTGTCCGCAGGCGAGCCGGGCCTGAGATCGGGGATACCCGGCGGCGTGGGAGACTGGGGTAATTTCGTCGCCATGAGTCCATTCTAGCGATCACCAAAGGCCCTGAGCAGCCATTGGTGAGCTTGGTGCACACATTGCGAGCGCTACCGGCACGAGACCAGCCGCCCTGAGGCCCCCAGAAGCGACGAAAACCATAAAAAAAGCCCCCGAACGGCTGCCGGGGGCTTGGGTCGACCCAAAGAGCGCCCAGTGGACGCCCAAGAATGGCCGCAGACCTGTTACATGTGGTCGATCATGACCTGGCCGAAACCGGAACAACTGACCTGAGTGGCGCCCTCCATCAGTCGGGCAAAGTCATAAGTGACCTTCTTGCTGTTGATGGAGCGACCCATCGAGCTGATGATCAGGTCGGCCGCTTCCTTCCAGCCCATGTGACGCAGCATCATCTCGGCAGACAGGATTTCAGAGCCAGGATTGACATAGTCCTTACCGGCGTACTTGGGTGCTGTGCCATGGGTGGCTTCGAACATGGCCACGGTATCGCTCAGGTTGGCACCAGGGGCGATGCCAATGCCGCCGACCTGAGCCGCCAGGGCGTCAGACACATAGTCGCCATTGAGGTTGAGGGTGGCGATGACGCTGTACTCGGCCGGACGCAGCAAAATCTGCTGCAAAAAGGCATCAGCGATGCTGTCCTTGACCGTGATGTCTTTGCCCGTCTTGGGGTTCTTGAACTTGCACCATGGGCCGCCGTCGATCGGCTGGGCGCCAAACTCGCGTTGGGCCAGGCCGTAACCCCAGTCACGGAAGCCCCCTTCGGTGAACTTCATGATGTTGCCCTTGTGCACCAAGGTCACGCTGGGCTTGTCATTGTCGATGGCGTACTGGATGGCTTTGCGCACCAGCCGCTCAGTGCCCTCGCGCGACACTGGCTTGATACCGATGCCTGAGGTGGCAGGAAAGCGGATTTTCTTGACACCCATCTCGTCCTGCAGGAACTTGATCACCTTCTTGGCCTTGTCGCTCTCAGCCTCGAACTCGATGCCGGCGTAGATGTCTTCCGAGTTCTCGCGGAAGATGACCATATCGGTCTTTTCTGGCTCCTTCAGGGGCGAGGGAACGCCCGCGAAGTACTGAATGGGCCGCAGGCAGACGTAGAGATCGAGCTCCTGCCTCAGGGCCACATTCAGGGAGCGAATGCCACCGCCCACCGGGGTGGTCAAGGGGCCCTTGATGGAGACGACGTAGTCGCGCACCGCGTGCAGGGTTTCCTCAGGCAGCCAGACATCCGGGCCATAAACCTGCGTCGATTTCTCGCCGGCATAGACCTCCATCCAGTGAATCTTGCGCTTGCCGCCGTAGGCCTTGGCCACTGCCGCGTCCACCACCTTGAGCATGACCGGTGTGATGTCCATGCCGGTGCCGTCGCCTTCAATGTAGGGGATGACGGGTTGATCGGGGACGTTCAAGGAGTTATCAGGATTGACCGTGATTTTTTGGCCTTGAGCGGGAACCTTGATGTGCTGGTACATGGAAAAAAGTCTCCGATGGAGTGAAAAACGCAGTGCGGTGACCTGCCCGTCTGCCCGCCTGAAAAAAGCGCCGAAATTCTAACCCTTAAAAAGAGTCGGAAATTTTGCGACCGACTTGTCAACCTTGCGCAGAGCAGTCGCGTTACGGAGATGTCAGCCGGAAATTCCTCCGGCGGACGTTTCAAAACAACGTTCATCTGAAGGACATCCAAATGAGCAAAGTTCTTGCCGCCCTGATTTCCGGCCTGTTCGCCGCCGCTTCTTTCGCCCAGGCTCCTGCAGCCGCTCCTGCTGCAGCCGCCGCTCCTGCCAAGGCAGAAGCCAAGAAAGAAGAGAAAAAAGCTGAGAAGAAGGCTGAGAAAAAAGCCGAGAAGAAAGACGAGAAGAAAGCTGAAGCCAAGAAGTAATTTCTGGCCTCATGAAAAAAGCCCGCCACGCGGGCTTTTTTTTCGTCGTCAGTCACCTGACAGCCTTGCCCTATCATCGCGGCAGATCGCCCTCGCCGACGCGGCTGACCGAAAGCCCGCCGATTCTCAGCCAAATTGCATGACCCTCACACCGATTCGACCGCACCGAACATGAACACTCTGCGAGCCGCTGCCGCCCGAACATGGCGAATCCTGCTTTTCATCGGCCTGACCACTCAGATCGCCGGGCAGGTACACGCCAACAGCCCGCAGACCGATCTGCCCCGGATCGCGCTCGGTGCGGGCATCCATCGCATCGAGGCCCAATTGGCGGCCACGCCCACGCAGCGCCAGATCGGCCTGATGTGGCGCAAGGAAATGCCCCAGAACGAAGGCATGCTCTTTGTCTTTGAGCAAGCGGGTGTGCAGTGCTTTTGGATGATGAACACCCTGCTGCCGCTGACTGCCGCTTTCATTGCCGACGACGGGACCATCGTCAATCTGGCAGACATGAAGCCGCAAACCACCGACTCCCACTGCTCGGTCAAGCCGGTGCGCTATGTGCTCGAGATGAACCAAGGGTGGTTCAAGCAAAAGGGCATCGCTGCTGGCGCGCGATTGAGTGGCCTGCCCCAGCGCCCCTGAGGCCGGCCAGCAACCCCATGAAAAAAGCCGACCTGGGGTCGGCTTTTTTTCGCTTCAAGTCACAGACTCAGGCGAAGTTCTTCTCTGCAAATTCCCAGTTCACCAGCTTGTCCAGGAAAGTCTCGACAAACTTGGGCCGCATGTTCCGGTAGTCAATGTAGTAAGCGTGCTCCCATACATCTACCGTGAGCAGGGCCTTGTCGCCGGTGGTCAGCGGGGTGCCGGCAGCGCCGGTGTTGACGATGTCCACCGAGCCATCGGCCTTCTTGACCAGCCAGGTCCAGCCCGAACCGAAGTTGCCCACGGCCGACTTGGTAAAGGCTTCCTTGAAGGCAGCGTATGAGCCCCACTTGGCATGGATGGCCGCAGCCAGAGCGCCCGAGGGCTCACCACCGCCGGCCGGCTTCATGCAGCTCCAAAAGAAGGTGTGGTTCCAAATTTGAGCGGCGTTGTTGTAGATGCCACCGCTGGACTTCTTGACGATGTCCTCCAGCGTCATGGTCTCGAATTCGGTGCCTTTTTGCAGGTTGTTGAGGTTGACCACATAGGCGTTGTGGTGCTTGCCGTGGTGAAACTCCAGTGTCTCTTTGCTGTAGTGCGGCGCCAGTGCATCGATGGCATAAGGCAGAGCGGGCAAGGTGTGTTCCATGAAGATCCTCTTGATAGAAATAGGGACTGAAAAAAGCGTGAGCGCGGTGGCATTGTAGGAAGGTTACGAATGAACCGTCGTCAGACAGGGCCACCTCCCGTCGGGCCTGGACTCAAGGCTCAGCCCGGACCGAGTCGGGCTGGACCAACAGGGACAACTGACCATCGCCCAAGGTCGCCGTCAGTGGCTGCCCTGGCCTGACCTGCGAGACGCTGGTGACGGCCTGCCCGTGGGTATCGGCCAGCCAGGCGTAACCACGCTGCAGCACGAGACGAGGATCGAGCAGGCCCAGGCGGGTCGCGAGCTGATCCAAGCGCCCCTGCTGACGCCCCAAAAGCACACTGATCTGCTGCGGCAGTACCCTGGCCCGGCGCTCCAATTCGTTGCGCTCGCGCTGCACGGCCATGGCGGCGGCATGGCGCAGCCGCTGCTCGAGCAGACTCAGGCTCGATTGCGCGCGCGCAAGTCGGTTTGAGGGTCGCCCCAGGCGGGCCGCGAGGCGATCGAGCCCCTGGCCAAGCCGGTCAATGTGAGTTTGCTCAGCCCGCTGCAATCGCGCCTGCAATCCGTCCAGCCATTGAAGGGCTGCCGCTTGGGGCTGCGCGGCCAACTCGGCCGCCGCAGTCGGGGTGGCAGCTCGCACGTCGGCACAGAAGTCTGCGATGGTGAAGTCTGTCTCATGGCCCACACCACATACCAGCGGCATGGGAGCCTGAACGATCAGGCGCGCCAGGCCCTCGTCATTGAAAGACCACAAGTCCTCCAAGGCGCCACCGCCGCGCACCAACAAAAGAACATCGACCTCGGCCCTGCTGTAAGCCAAGCGCAGCGCAGCCTGCAGCTCTGCCGCCGACTGAGCCCCCTGCACGCTGGCCGGATAGACCACCACCGGCAGATGCGGCGCTCGGCGCGCAAGGGTGGTCAGTACGTCATGAAGGGCTGCGGCCCCCAAAGAAGTGACCACGCCGATGGCTCGCGGCATGACAGGCAAACTGCGCTTACGGGACGGATCAAAGAGCCCCTGCGCCTCCAGCTTGGCCTTGAGCTCGATGAAGCGCTCGAACAGATTGCCCTGCCCGGCACGCCGCAGGGACTCAACGACCAGTTGCAGTTCACCGCGAGGCCCATAAACGCCGAGTCGGCCGCGCACCTGCACCAACTGACCATCACGCGCCTCGAAGTCGAGCAAAGACGCCGCCCGCCTGAACAAGGCACAGCGAATCTGCCCCTGCTCGTCCTTGAGTACAAAGTAGCAATGGCCGCTGCTGGCACGGCTAAAGCTGCTGATCTCACCCTGTACGGCCACCGGGTTGAAGCGCGCCTGCAAACTGTCGTCCATGGCGCGAAGCAAGGCGCTGACAGCCCAAACCGGCGTCGCCTGGGCGCCAGTTCCCAAAAGCCGGTCTGTCGCCTCCATCATGCGTGAAGACTCACGAGGGATTCTTCCCCTCGCCACACAAGCGCAAGCCGGTAGGAAATCTGACGTTTCATGGGTGAAAGCGATTGCTGAAAACTTCAGCGAAATGTTACATGCGAGGACTGGCGCGGGTTTGGCGCCCTCCGGGGAGACTTGACCACAAGGTTATCCACAAAAACTGTGGGTCAATCTGCGCGCCTGAATCAGACCATCGATCAGGATCCTGGCCAAGCCAGCACCTGTCCCATAATTCAGTCAACTCATTCAGGCCGGTTAACTTGCGTCCATTCATCATACAAGCCAGCCGCGCCGCCCCGAAAGGTGCAGGCTCCAAGTCGGGGCCGATCCTGACCTTTCGGCGTGCCGGGATACGCAGCAGATGATCAAGCATTTGCCCACGGCATGGCTGTCCCGCGGCGTTCTGACCCGCCTGCTGTGGCCCCTGTCATGGCTATACCGTTTGCTGGCTGGTACGCAAACTTGCTTGTATCGCCGGGGCCATCTGGCTGTGGATCGCTTGCCGGTGCCCGTCATCGTGGTGGGCAATGTGCTGGCCGGCGGGGCCGGCAAGACCCCTCTGGTGATGGCGCTGGTCAAACATCTACAGGGTCGCGGCTGGCGGCCGGGCGTGATCTCGCGGGGGTACGGCCGAAGCAGCACGGCGTGCTTGTCCGTTCAGACTCATATGAGCGCGGCAGACTGCGGCGACGAGCCCCTTTTGATCCGCCAGACCACCGGCGCTCCCGTGTTCGTGGCGGCCTCGCGCGTCGATGCGGCCAGAGCCTTGTTACAGGACCACCCTGAGGTTGATCTGATCGTGGCCGACGATGGCCTGCAGCACCACCGCCTTGGGCGTGATGTGAACATCGCCGTTTTCGATGAGCGCGGGCTGGGTAACGGCTGGCTGCTGCCGGCCGGCCCGCTGCGTGAGCCCTGGCCGCGCACATCGCGCGGCGATACCGACCCGGTTCGCCCCATCGACCTGATTGTGCGAAGCGCTGACTCCCCAGGCCTGGGCGGTTTTGTTTGCCAGCGCCAGTTGGCCAAGCAGGCCCGGGCCGCTGACGGCAGCACCATTGCACTGAGCGAACTTCGAGGCCAGCGCCTGCACGCTCTGGCCGGGATCGCCAAACCCGAGCAGTTTTTTTTCATGCTGCGCCAACAAGGTCTGACCCTAGAGCGCACCACCGGCTTTGCTGACCATCACGCCTTCAGCGCCGCGGACCTCCCGCAAGACACTGCAGTCACGGTTCTCATGACAGAAAAAGACGCCGTCAAATTGATGCCCTTGGCCAACAGGCTGCCCCAGGGGCCGCGCTTGCTGGCCGTCCCACTTGAACTCGAACCAGATCCGGACCTCTTGCGTGAGCTCGAGTCCCGACTGCCCGGCCGGAACCAGGCCGCACATCCGATACCATAGACCGATGGACACCCGACTTCTTGAACTCCTGGTGTGCCCCGTCACCAAAGGGCCCCTTGAATATGACCGCGACAAGCAAGAGCTGATCTCGCGCAGCGCCCGCCTGGCTTACCCGGGTCGCGATGGCCTTGCGGTGATGCTCGAAAGCGAAGCGCGCCCGCTCACCGACGAAGAAATCGATCGCTCCAAATAGCCATCATGGATTTTTCCGTCCTGATCCCGGCGCGTTTGAGCTCGACTCGCCTGCCCAATAAGCCGCTGGCCGATCTGGCTGGCCAAGCGATGGTGGTCAGGGTCGCCAACCGCGCCGCCCTCAGCCAGGCCAGGCAAGTGGTGGTGGCCACAGACAGCGCGGCCATCGCCCAAGTCTGTGAAGCGGCCGGCGTCCGATCCGTCTTGACCGACACCGACCATCCCAGCGGCAGCGATCGGCTGGCCCAAGCCAGCGCCTTGCTTGGTCTGGCAGATGATGAAGTGGTGGTCAACGTTCAGGGCGACGAGCCATTGATTGACCCCGACCTCATCAATGCGGTAGCCCAACTCCTGCACGAGCGCCCCGATTGCGCCATGAGCACTGCGGCCCATGCGATCGAGCATTGGCAGGACTACCAAAACCCGAATGTGGTCAAAGTCGTCACCGATGCCCAGGGCACGGCCCTGTACTTCAGCCGCTCGCCCATTGCCCACGGCCGCGACTTCGGCGCTCAGCCCTGGTGGCAGCAGCCGGGCTGCGATCTGCCGGCGCCACTTCGGCATGTGGGCATCTACGCCTACCGCGTTGGCTTTTTGCGGGAGTTCCCAAAGCTTTCGGCCGCTCCGCTCGAGCGACTGGAGTCGCTCGAACAACTCAGGGCGCTGTGGCACGGCAGGCGCATTGCGGTGCACTTGGCTCGCCAGGCGCCGGGGCCCGGCGTGGACACCGAGGACGACCTCCATCGCGTGCGCGCGATCCTGCAGCGGCAGTTGTAAGGCAGCGCGCAAGCAGCGCGTGCTATCCTCCAGCGAAACAGACGGTGTGCAAGCGCCTGTTGGCCGCCGGGCCGACCCTGAAAAAAGCGGTCAGGCCGCAAGAACAAGACTGCTGAGGACATCCATGAGACTCATACTTCTGGGCGCACCGGGCGCCGGCAAAGGGACCCAAGCGACCTTCATTTGCCAAAAGTACAGCATCCCGCAAATTTCTACGGGCGACATGCTGCGTGCAGCGGTCAAGGCTGGCACCGAGTTGGGCCAGCAGGCCAAGAAAGTCATGGATGCTGGCGGCCTGGTCAGCGATGGACTGATCATCAACCTGGTCAAGGAACGCATCGCACAGCCAGACTGCGCCCAAGGTTTCCTTTTTGATGGTTTCCCACGCACCATTCCTCAGGCCGACGCCATGAAGGCGGCCGGCGTCAAACTCGACTATGTGCTTGAGATCGACGTCCCCTTTGACGCCATCATCGAGCGCATGAGTGGGCGCCGTTCACACCCGGCCTCCGGGCGCACCTACCATGTCAAGTACAACCCGCCCAAAACCGCGGGACTGGACGATGTCACCGGCGAGCCACTGGTTCAGCGCGACGACGACAAGGAAGAGACGGTGCGCAAGCGTCTGGAGGTCTACAGCGCGCAAACCCGCCCGCTGGTCGACTACTACTCGCAATGGGCCAAACTCGACCCGGCATCGGCCCCTCGCTACCGGGCCATCAGTGGCATGGGCGGCGTCGACGAAATCACGACGCGCGCGCTGGCAGCACTGGCGGCCTGAGCACGCGCATCCGAGATCAGCCGCTCAAGGCGCGAGACCTTGAGTCCCTTGGCTGCTTGCGGTTCAAGACTCGGGTCCAAGCAGTTCCAAGGCCAGCGCAATGCGGGCCTTGACCGGTGACAGTGCCGAGTAGCGCCAAGCCGCCTGCTCTGGATTGGCCAGCAACTGCCCGAGCGGGCAACGGCTGGCAATGAGTACCTTGACCCCGCTTTCCTGGGCCCTTTGCAGGCCAGGCCACAAACCCAGGTGCACGGTGGCATTGCCAGTGGCAGCCACCACCAGGCCTCGCGCGCCCTGCTCAAGCAGCGCCTGGATCACCCAGCCATCGGCCAGAGCGTGGCTCATGACGATGGCCACGCGTGGCCAAGGCCGGTCCAACTGCTCCAACAACTGCAGGCGTGCCTGACCAGCGGGCCAGGCGCGCAATGAGCGAACCCGCCCCTCCTCCACGTAGCCGATCACGCCCGCATCACCGGAGCTGAAGGCGTCGAGCCGATAGGGATGCACTTTCTGCACATCGACCGGCCCGTGGATCGTGCCGGCGCACACCACCAGCACCCCCCGAACCTGCGGCGTATCGGCCAGCGTCAGTGCATCCATCAGATTCTGGGGTCCGTCAGCGCCCAGAGCCGTGGCCGGACGCATGGCACAGGTCAACACCACCGGCTTGCTTGGTGCCAAAACCGCGTGGAGAAAGTAAGCCGTCTCCTCCAGCGTGTCGGTTCCGTGGGTGATCACCACGCCCTGCACCTGCGGGTCGGCCAGCGCGGTGGCCACCCGGCGGGCCAGGCGGGCCCAGGTCGGTGCGTCCATGTCCTTGCTGTCGAGTTGTGCCACTTGTTCGACCACCAGCCTGCGCTGCCAGTCCAGTCGGTCTGGCAGGCCTTCGAGCAATTGAGCCACCCCCAACTGTCCCGCGGTGTATCCGGTGTGGTCGCTGGCATCGGCACCCACCCCCGCAATGGTGCCGCCGCTTCCCAGAACAAGAATCTTTCTATCGGCCACTTGCCATCTCCTAAAAACTGGATAAAAATACAGATACTGGTTATCCAAACAGGCCTCGGGCTTGATGTCCGGTCCAATCCAAGTCCCCCAAAACCTTGTCCAGGAACCCGCGCCATGACCGACCCGATCAGCCCTGACAGCCCCAAACTCACGGCCCGGCAGCAGCAGATCCTGGATCTCATCAGAACTGCCATCGCGCTCACCGGTGCCCCGCCCACCCGCGCTGAAATTGCCAGCGAGCTGGGCTTCAAGTCAGCCAATGCGGCCGAAGAGCATCTGCAGGCGCTGGCCCGCAAAGGCGTGATCGAATTGGTCAGCGGCACCTCTCGCGGCATCCGTCTGCGGGGGCCGGCCCTGCATGCCTCGCGCTTGACACAAATGGTCCTTCCCTTACCCAGCCTGGCCCAACTGGCGCTGCCCCTGATCGGTCGGGTCGCCGCCGGGCACCCAATTTTGGCGCAGGAACACATCGACCAAACCTTCCACGTCGAGGAAAGTCTTTTCCAACGCAAACCAGACTACTTGCTCAAAGTGCGTGGCATGAGCATGCGCGACGTAGGCATCATGGACGGCGACCTCCTGGCAGTCCAGCAAACCAAAGAGGCCCGCAACGGTCAGATCGTGGTGGCCCGCCTGGGCGATGAAGTCACGGTCAAACGCTTCCGGCGCCACGCCAGCCACATTGAATTGCTGCCTGAAAACCCCGAGTTCAACCCCATCATCGTCGAAGCCGGCGAAAGCTTCGAAATCGAAGGTCTGGCGGTCGGCCTGATTCGCAACACACTGCTGATCTGAGGTCTCAAACATGACACCGTCCGAGCCAGCGCCTGGCGGCCAAGAGCCTCCTGCGGCTGCCCAGCTGCAAAGCGGGAATTCGGCCCAGCCGCCACGCTTGCCAACGCGCCTGTGGTTGCGCGCTGCAGGTGCCGGCCTGATGGGCGGGCTGGTGGGGCTGGTGCTGGACTTTCTTTGGCCTTGCAAGGCCCAAAAGGGAAGGCACTGAGGCGCACCTGCGGGCACGCCCGAACCACCGCCCGCATCGCGCAACATCTCCTGCCCCATTTGCGACAGGCCCCTCGAATACGGCCAATGCCCTGCACCTTCCTGCTTTTGGCTTGAAGGCACAATAAGGGCATGAACATCGTGATCCTGGACGACTATCAAGACGCCGTTCGCAAACTTCAGTGCGCCACCAAACTGGACGCCTATCCGGCCAAAGTCTTCACCAATACGGTCAAGGGCATCGGCCAGTTGTCGGTTCGCCTGAAAGACGCCGAAGTGCTGGTGCTGATTCGCGAACGCACCCCCATCACCAGGCAACTGGTCGAAAAACTGCCCAAACTCAAGCTGATCTCCCAAACTGGGAAGGCGGGCAGCCACATTGATGTGGGTGCTTGCACCGAGCGCGGCATCGCAGTGGCCGAAGGCCAGAGTACCCCCATTGCCACCGCAGAACTCACCTGGGCCCTGATCATGGCCGCCATGCGGCGAATTCCGCAATATGTGGCCAACCTCAAGCACGGCGTGTGGCAGCAGTCCGGACTCAAGTCTGGCTCCATGCCGCCCAATTTCGGCCTGGGGTCGCTGCTCAAGGGCAAAACCCTGGGGATCTGGAGTTACGGCAAGATCGGGCAAATCGTGGCCGGCTATGGTCGCGCCTTTGGCATGCGAGTGATCATCTGGGGCAGCGACAAAACGCGCGCGCGCGCCCAGGCCGATGGCTATGAAACGGCCAACAGCCGAGCCGAACTGTTTGCCAACAGCGATGTGCTCAGCGTGCATCTGCGCTTGGCCGACGCCACGCGCGGGAGCATCACGCTCGAGGACCTCTCGCTGATGAAAAACACGGCACTGCTGGTCAATACCTCGCGCGCCGAACTGATCGAGCCCGATGCGCTGATCGCCGCCTTGAACCGTGGCCGCCCCGGCTTGGCCGCCGTGGACGTCTTCGAATCCGAACCCATCTTGCAGGGCCATGCACTGCTTCGCCTGGAAAACTGCATCTGCACGCCGCACATCGGCTACGTCGAGCAGGACAACTACGAGCTGTTCTTTGGCTCGGCCTTTGACAACGTCGTCAACTTCATCAAGGGCACGCCGACGAACATCGTCAACCCGGGCGCACTGCAAGTCAGGCGCTGAAATGCGCCAAGGGGCTGGGCAATAATGTTGCCATGAACCCGACATTCCCCAACATTGCGGTCATTGGCGCAGGCGCCATGGGCCGCGGCATCGCACAAATTGCGGCCCAGGCCGGCAGCCTGGTCAAGCTGGTCGACAACAACCCTCAAGCCTGCGTTCAGGCCAAGTCGACACTGGCCGAACAGTGGGACAAGCTGGCCGCCAAAGGCAAGATCGACGAAAAACAAGCTCAGGCCTACAAAGACAGGATTGAGGTCGCGGCCCTGCAGGATCTGTCCGATTGCGCCTTGGTGGTTGAGGCCGTCGTCGAGCGACTGGACGTCAAGCAGGCGCTGTTTGCGCAACTCGAAGACATCGTCGCACCGACGGCAGTGCTGGCCACCAACACCTCGTCCCTGTCGGTAACCGCCATTGGCGCTGGGCTCAAACGCCCCGCGCAATTGGCCGGCTTTCACTTTTTCAACCCGGTGCCACTGATGAAGGTGGTCGAGGTGATCTGCGGCATCAAGACTGCTCCCGCAGTGGCGCAAGCGCTGGCCAACTTTGCCCGAGAAATGGGGCATACGCCGGTGCAAGCCAGTGACACGCCGGGTTTCATCGTCAACCATGCCGGACGCGGCTACAACACCGAGGCGCTGCGCATCGTCAGCGAAGGCGTGGCCGACTTTGCCACCATCGACCGCATCCTGCGTGATCAGGTCGGCTTCAGGCTCGGCCCCTTCGAGTTGATGGACCTGACCGCGCTGGACGTGTCCCACCCGGTCATGGAGTCGATCTACAACCAGTACTACCAG
>JAXITB010000029.1:0-13716 GCA_034680305.1 Polaromonas sp.
CTTGATCGTCAGATCGGCATTGGTGGTGTCTTTTTGTGCCACCAGCAGCTTAGTGGCCATCAGGGCCATGCCAATGACGATGAGAAACGGCACCACCGTCCAGGCGATCTCCACTGCGGTGGACTCATGAAAATTGGCCGGCTGGTGCCCCACCGAGCGGCGATGCTTCCAGATGGAATAAAACATGACGCCAAACACAGCGACGAAGATGACCAGGCAAATGATCATCATGGCCCAATGCAGCCAGTTCTGCTCGGCGGCGATGCGCGTGGCTGGCTCTGGTAAGTTCAGCTGAAACGGCTGAGGCCCGCCGGGCAGGTTGAAAGATGCGGCAGAGGCCGAAGTGGCCAGACCAGCCGCTGCAAAGGCAATCCACGCCGATGCTTTGGTGAACACAGACAGCGCGGCTTCTTGCACTGAGTGGATTGGCGTCTTTGCGCATGTCATGCCGGGGCCCTGGGTGTTGCTCGCGTTCATCGTCATTGCTTTTTGAGAAATATCAAACACCAAAAAAACTCTCGGATTATAGGCAGTGCCTGAGCAGTGGAGGCCGAAGATTGCAAGTTTGGCGTCAGTTGGTGCATCTCAAGCCGATCGAAGCGCCAGCCGGAGCTCGCGGGCCAGCGCGGGACGCAACTGAGGCCGCAGGTGGCGACCGACCACCACGCGCCGCCCCTGGCCGGACACCTCGATGAGCGAGCCATCACCGCTGCGCGGCTCCACTCTGACCCACTCCCGCGCAAATTCGGTGCGCTCGGTGTGCCCGCCATGCTCGCGCTCGATCACCAGAACATGACCGCGCAAAGTGATCTCCTCGCCATCACGTGCGTGACGCGCGTAGACCAGCAAAGCCGCACCCAAGACCATCAGTTCCAGCCATGCAAAGGGCATGACCAGATGGGCTCCCATGAACCAAAACAGGCTGGCGATAGCCAGAGAGACCGCGGACAGCCCGAGGTAAAAGCGCAAAAGCTGCGCTGGCGTGAGCGAGCAATTGCGACGAATCGACCACTGAAGAGCCGGCTCGTCGCCACCACCGGTCTGGCAGGCCAGGCGAAAAGGGACTTGGGCCAAAGGGCTGACTCCATCACTCAGGTGAGGCGGACATTGCCGCCGACAACCGGCAGCTCACAGCGCCGGACACGTGGCGGGAGTTTACTGTCGACGCCAAGCCACTGATATCAGCGGGGGCGCTCCTGGCGCAGCTGCTGGCGCATCGCGTCCAGTGAAATGGCGCTGATGGCCTCCGCCTTCATGCGAGCGGCCGCCTTGAGGGCATGGCCCTAGACCAACTCGACCGTCAGGCGCAGGCGACCGTCGCTGTGGCGGGGCCCATGCTGCTCGATGGCATCGATCAGCTGCGAGCGCCAGCGGCGGCCGCGCAGGCCCGCAAAACGCCCTGGATGTACATTGCGCCCCCATTGACGCAACTCGGCCAGCAGCGCCTGGGCTGTCTCGAAGGTCAGGGTCAGCCGCTCCATGTCCATCACAGGCTCAGCGAAACCGCTGCCCACCAGCATGTCGCCCCAATCGTGCATGTCGGTGAACTCGGCGCCCGCCGCGGGCCAGCCCATGCGCTCATAGACCTGCCGCAGCTCCACGGCCGTGTCGGGGCCCAGACATGAAAACATCAGGAAACCGTCCAGGCGCAACAAACGCTGCCAATGCGCCAGTTGCGCCTGAGGCTGAGCTTGGGTGTGCAACACCAGATTGGCCCAGATCATGTCCTGCGAGTTGGGCTCAGGCTCCTGCCAGGACGGCGCGGCCTCGCGCCAGCGGGCCCAATGCCACCAAGGGCGCCTCCACAGCCGGCGCGCATGAGCCAACCGGGACGGTTCGCACTCCACCAAGCTGACCTGCTCGCCGCAAGCCTGAACCAGGGCCTGATGTACGGCCAAACCACTGAGCAGGGGACTCCAGTGGGTCCAGACCTGGGGCTTGTGCCGAAACCACTGCAAACGATCGAGCATCCGACTGGCCACCTCGCCGTGCAGCCAGGGCGTGCTCAGCGGCGCCACGCGCGACCAGCGCTCGACAGCGGGTCGGTCGTAGGTGGGCGGATCGGCGAAAACAGGGCTCTGGTTCACGGTTGAATCAAAAATGCGGATGGCTGGCCTCTGGACAGCGCGCGCAAGGCCGGCGAGTATAGGGTTGTCATGCTCGCCCAACTGGCCGCCCTCGCCCGCAATCACCTGCCCAGCCAATGCGCCATCTGCCGCAGTTGGCCTGGCGCGTCACTGTGCGCACCGTGCTTGTCGCGCTTTGCCGCGCCGCGGCCGCGCTGCCTGCGCTGCGCACTGGCCTGGTCGGCCACCGAAGCGGCGCCGAGCTGCCCAGACTGCCAAGGCCGGGCCTTGCCCTTGCAAGCCTGCTTCGCTGCGGTCGACTACGGCTACCCCTGGGCTGACCTGCTGACGCGCTACAAATTCCAGCGACAAAGCGGCCACAGCGCCTTGTTGGCCGGTCTCTTGCTGCGCACTGCCGGCGTGCGCGAGTGCTTGGCCGGCCTGGGTCCACAAGACTGCCTGCTGCCCATGCCCCTGTCGGCCGAGCGGCTGCGCGATCGCGGCTTCAATCAAGCCTGGGAGCTGGCCAAGACACTGCACGCCCGCAGCGGCTGCCAAGCCAGGCTCAGTGCACGCCTGCTGCTGCGCCTGCGCCACACTGAGGCGCAAAGTGGGCTGCCGCGTCAGGCCAGGCTGGCCAATGTGCGTGGCGCCTTTCTGGTCGAGCCTTTGGCCGCACACGCGGTGCGTGGCCGCCTGGTGGTGCTGGTCGACGATGTGATGACCAGCGGCGCCTCATTGAGCGCTGCGGCGCTGGCCCTGCTGGAAGCTGGCGCCTCGGCCGTCCAAGCCCTCGTGGTGGCGCGCACGCCGCCCTGAGGGCCGAGTACCGATCCAGCCCCGCCAGGGGTTCGGTGTGCGAGCCAAGAGGCCGTGTGCGGGATCGCGCGGACCTTTTGGATAATCCGCGCATGTTCCACATCGTCCTGGTTCAGCCAGAAATCCCACCCAACACCGGCAATGTGATCCGGCTGGCGGCCAATACCGGCTGCCGACTGCACCTGATCGAGCCCCTGGGTTTTGACATGGACGACCGCCAGTTGCGCCGAGCCGGTCTGGACTACCACGAGTACGCCCAGGTGCGTCGCCACGGCAACTGGGACGCTTTCCTGGCCGCCGAGCAGCCGCCAGCCCTTCGGATGTTCGCAATGACCACTCGAGGATCGCGGTCGGCCTTCGAAGTTGATTTCGCGCCCGATGACTGGCTGGTGTTCGGTTCTGAAACGGCCGGCCTGCCGCCCGCCCTGCGCGAACAGTTCCCCGCCGCACAGCGCCTGCGACTGCCCATGCGCGCCGATCAGCGCAGCCTCAACCTGTCCAATGCGGTAGCCGTGACGGTTTTTGAGGCCTGGCGTCAATGCGGCTTTGGCGGCGCTCAATTGGGCTCCAACTGAAACAGTCTGGCGGGCGGCTCAGCGCAGCCCGTCCCAGAGCAGCTTGAGCCCAGTCAGAAACATCCCGACATAGATGAACTTGTAAAAGAGGTCCGGCTTGATGCGACGGGCCAGCCGCACCCCAACCCACACGCCCACTGGCACCAAGGGCAGAAGCACCAGCGAAGTCAGCATATTGCGCATGTCCAGTAGGCCCAGAAAGCCGTAAGGAATCCACTTGGACAAGTTGATGACGAAAAAGAACACCGCCATGGTCGAGGTGAACAGCACGGGGCTCAATCGCAGCGGAATCACGTAGGCGCTGATGGGCGGCCCGCCAGCATGGGCAATGAAGCTGGTAAAGCCCGAAGTGGCGGTTAGGATGGCGCCCACCCAGCGCGGCGGCGGCAGGGCATCGGGCTTCGGCGGGAACAGCAATCGCTGCGCTAAAAACAGCAGCGTAAAACCACCGACCAGCGCCTCCACCACACCGGGGCTGAGCAGCCGAAACATCAGGAACCCCAAGACGGTGCCCACCAGGCCACATGGCACGAGGAATTTGAGCAAACGCCAATCGAGTTGGTTGCGCAAGAAAACCAGGCTCAGGATGTCGGTCAGCAGGAGCACCGGCATCATGATGGCCGCTGCATCGGGCACACTGACAGCCAGCGCCATCAAGGGCACCGCCAAGGAGCCAAAGCCGGTGCCGAATCCGCTCTTGCTCACCCCCATCAGCAAAACCGACGGGATGGCAACCGCGTAAAAAAATGGGTCGGTGATCAGGGCCATGGAACGGGGCGATTATCGATGCAGGCCGCCCCACCACGGCACAGACCGCCGGTGATCAGTGGGTGTCGAGGCCCAAGTAGGCTTTTCGGATCTCCGGCCGGTCCATCATCTCCTTGGCCTGTCCCTCGGCCACGATCCGGCCCTCTTCCATGACGTAGGCGCGATCGGCCGTCTCCAGCGCCATCGACACGTTTTGCTCAACCAGCAGCACCGCCGTGCCTTGGTCATTGATCTGGCGAATGGCGGCAAACATGTCCAGCACGATGGACGGAGCCAGCCCCAGTGAAGGTTCATCGAGCAGCAGCAAGGTGGGACCCGCCATCAGCGCGCGGCCAATGGCCACCATCTGCTGCTGGCCGCCCGAGAGCGAGCCAGCCAGACTGTGCAGCTTGACCTTGAGCACCGGAAACAGGGCCAACACCTGCTCCAAACGCTGGGCGCGGTGGGCCTTGGCCGAGGCAATGAAACTGCCCAACTCCAAGTTCTCAAGCACGGTCATTTGGGTAAACAGGCGGCGCCCCTCAGGCACGATGGCAATGCCCACCTCGCAATAGCGATGGCTGGCCAGTCGGGTGATGTCTTGGCCACCAAAACGCAGCGACCCACTCTTGACGCCGTGCAAACCGGCAATGGCATTGATCAGTGTGGTTTTGCCCGCGCCGTTGGGCCCGACCACGCAGACCAGTTCTTTATCGCCACAGTGAATGGACACGTCCCACAGCGCCGGCGCTGCACCATAGTTGACCGAGATCTGATTGACTTCAAGCATGGGGCTTCCCCAGGTAAGCGCTGACAACCACCGGATCGCTCATCACCTGCTTGGCTGGACCGACCGCAATCAACTTGCCATGATTGAGCACCGCCACCCGGTCACACAGGGCCATGACTGCGCGCATGACATGCTCGACGAACACAATGGTCGATCCTTGGTCCCGGATGCGGCGAATCAGGACGATGGCCTCGTCGATCTCGCTGGGTGTCATGCCCGAGAGCACTTCGTCGAGCAGCACCAGGCGCGGCCGCGCCGCCAGTGCGCGGGCCAGTTCGAGAAACTTGCGCTGGTGCAAGTTCAGGTCATCGGGCAGGCTCTCGGCCTTATGTCCGAGTCCGGTGAACTCCAGGCAACGCCTGGCTTCCTCAGTGGCTTGAGCCCGACCCATGGCCGCGCCACCGAACATGGCCGACAAGATGACGTTCTCCAGCACCGTCATGTGCATGAAGGGCCGTGGGATCTGGTAGGTGCGGGCGATACCCGACTGCGCCACCTCGTGCGCCGCCTTGCCCACCAGTTCGCGCCCCTCGAAGGCATAAGTGCCACCGGTGGCGGCATAGTGACCGCTGACCACATTGATGAAGGTCGACTTGCCCGAGCCGTTCGGGCCCAGCAGTCCCAGGATCTCACCCTTGTAGACCTGCAGATCGACTTCGCTGAGCGCCTGCACCCCCTTGAAGGCTTTGGAAAGCCCGCGCGTCTGGAGCAAGGTTTGACCGCTCTCCTGCGGGGCAGACGATGGCACGACGGACGCATCGACCGCCTCTGGTGTCAAGCCAGCCTGAGCGGCCGAACCAAGGCTGCGTTCGAGCTCGCGGCTGCGCCGGGCCGCAGCCTGCGCGCGCCGCTTCATGAAGTACCCCATCACGCCATTGGGCATGAACAGGATCACCACGATCAGCACAATACCGCCCAAGGCCTTGCCCAGCACCGGGTTGTTACCCGCCGTGGCCACGTACAGCATGGTGGTGATCAAGGCAGCACCCACCGCAGGCCCGAACCAGTGGCGCGAGCCACCCAGGCAACTCATGAGCACCACCGTCAGCGGCACCGTGATGTTGAAAGTCTCGCCGACCGTGACGTACTGCACGAACAGTGCATGGATGCCACCGGCCAAGCCAGCCAGCCCACTTGAAATGGCAAAAGCCACCAATTTGTAGCCGTAGGTGGGCACGCCCATGACCTCAGCCACGTCTTCGTCGTCGTGAATGGCCGACAGGCCAACGCCGAGCTTGGATCGCTGCAACTGGTAGGCGATCAGTGCCGTGACGACGGCACCGATGAGCGCCATCAAGTACAGCGAGGACGAGGGCGAGGGCCCGAGCTTGGGCACTTCGACGGCCATCAGGTAGACGCCGGGCCCGCCGTCAATCGGCGTATTGATGATGATGGTGGCCACCACGAAGGTCACCGCCAGCGTCAAGAGCGCAAACAACTCGCCGCGCACCGCCTTGACGCGAAACACCACCGCGCCCAACAACACCCCCAGCACGGCCGGCACCAAGGCCGCCAGGGGCAGCGTGGCCAGGAAGGGCCAGTCCAGCTTGCCGGCCAGACCGGCCGTGGTGTACATGCCCACGCCGTAGAACACGCCATGGCCGAACGAGAAATACCCGGAGTAGCCCGACAGGATGTTCCAGGACATGGCCAAGATCACCCAATGGCAGATCAGATAAAGGAAGGATTCATAGAAGGCCGGCAGACCCAGCCAGGGCACCACGGCCAGCAGCAGCCCAGCCCCCACGATGCCAGAAATCGTCTTGTTCATGGCTTCAACCTTTTCCAGGCCGCAGCAGCAGCATGAAGATCAACAGGGAAAAGGACACGATCGGCGCCCACGACGGTGAGGCCACCGCCATGGTGATGGCCTCGCTCACACCAATGACGATGCCCGCCACCAGGGGGCCAAGCGGACTGCCCAGTCCGCCAAGCATGACCGCGGCGAACACCACGCCCACCCAGGCGAAGATCTGTGAGGGCGCCAGCGTGAAAGTCAGCGCCAGACACACGCCGGCGACGGCAGCCAGCGCCGCGCACAGACCGGCCAGCACCAGCGACAGGCCACGCTGGTTGATGCCAAAGGCCGCCGCGATCGGGCCGTCTTCGGCCATGGCCCGCAGCGCCTTACCCAGATCGGTATAGCGCATCGCCGCCCAGATGGCCAGCGCGATGCCCACCGCCAGCACGAAGGTGATCAACTCCGGGATCGGCACAAACAAACCGCCGACCTTGAACTTCATGTCGTTGTAGCTCGACTCCAGCCGGCGAAAGTCGGCTGTCCAGATGCTCTGAATCACGGCCTCGATGACCACGGTCAAGCCGAAGGTCGCGAGCAGCGAATTGAAGGGGGTGATGGCGAACTTGGCCAGCACCCACTGCATGAGCATGCCAAACAGAAAAAAGGCCGGCGGCAATATCAGCAAGGCCAACAGGGGGTCGATGTGTCCCACTGCGGCCATCTGATAGCTCAGGTAAGCGGCCAGGAAGACCAGGCCGAAATGAGACAGGTTAATTTGCCGCAGCAAGCCCCAGGTCAGCCCCAGACCGAGCCCGATGAGCCCGTACAGCGCGCCAATGAACACCCCCGAGAGGATGGATTGCATCAGTAAATTCAAACTCGGGAAGGTCATGGGCGACTTGTCTCCTTGCGGCAAATGCCTGTCAACAGGGGATTACTTGATCTGCAGCTTCGTGCCAGGGGCCGCAAACTGCTGGGGCCAGACCACCTGCCACTTGCCGTTCTGGATCTGCTTGATCTTCATCAGGTCATCGCCATAGTTGTTGGGGCCGTCAAAGCGCAGACGCCCATGAATGGTGTCGATGCGGTTGGCCTTGATCCAGCTGGCAATGGCCTTGTCGTCCAGGCTGTTGGCCCCCTTGACGCCCGCTTCCAGAATTTGCCAGGCGGAGTAGGAGGCAGCCGCCTGCGTCTCGACGCTGGTGTCGGCCAGCTTGGCCACCGTGGCCCGCTCATTGAAGACCTTGACGAACTGCGCGCCGGCCTGATTGCTCAGGAAAGGCTGATGCTCTTCAAAGATGGTCAGCGACATCGCGCCGCGGCCTTCGGGCGACTTCGACATCGGGCCGGGCGCCGGATAGAGGTGGAAGTTCATCGGCGGCGTGTAGTCGATCTTCTTCATCGCGTCGAGCAACATATTGCCCTCCAGGCCGATGTCACCGACCCAGACCAGATCGGGCTTGGCGTCCTTGATGCGCGCGGCGATCGGACCGAAATCGCGGTTGCCAAATTCCCACTCGAGGAACAGGACCTCCTGCAGTCCACGTTTCTTGGCCACCTCGCGGCCACCCAGAGACAGGAAGTGGATCGAGGGGAACTTGCTGGTGACGATGGCGATCGTCTTGGGCGGCTTGGGCGAAGCGGCCAACATGTCGAACAGGGTGTTGGGCACCGTGGTCTGGGGCGTGGGGCCCAGCGACCAGGCCGGGAAATGCATGTCGTACTTGGCCAGCGAGGGAATGCCGAAGGTGTGGTGCACCAAGACCTTGTTGTAGCGCTGGGCCACGCCCATGGCCGACAAAATGGCGCCCGTGGCATACGGCCCCATGAGCAGGTCCACCTTGTCGGTGGTGATCAACTGCTCGTACAAGGTGCGGGCCAGATCGGGCTTGGACTGGTCGTCCTTGACGACCCATTCCACCTTGCGACCCAGCAAGCCACCACGCGCGTTGAGCTGCTCGATGTAGATCTCGCCCACCAGCTTGTGGGTCAGGCCAGTGGCCGACAGCGGGCCGGTCAGGGCCAAGGTGCTGCCAATGCGAATCGGTGCGCCTTGAGCTTGAACGCCTTGCGAGAGCACCAGCGCTGCGCCCGCAGCGGTGGCCGCCAGTACCGAGCGCCTATCGATCTTCTTCATGATTGTCTCCTGTTGCAGTTGAAAAACGGGTTAAAAAATTCGGGAATCAATCGACCTGCGCGCCCGAGCGCCGCACCAGGTCAGCCCACTTGGCCACTTCGGAGCGCCCGAAGGCCACCATCTCTTCGGTACGCATCGCATTGAGCTCAAGCCCCTGGGCCTTGAGCCGGCCTGCAATGTCGGCATTGGCCAGCGTCTGGGCCGCGGCATCGCGCAGACGCGCCAGCACCGGCGCCGGCGTGGCCGCTGGCGCATAGACCATGAACCAGGCCACCAGATCAAAGTCAAAACCAGCCTCGGCGATCGCGGGCACCTCGGGCGCCGCGGGGCTGCGCTTGGCGCTGGAGACCCCCAAGGCCCGCAACTTCCCGCTCTTGATGTGCGGCAGCGCTGCGGCGGGGTGGTAGAACATGAACTGCACCTGCCCGCTCATGACATCGGACAGCGCCAAGGCACCGTCCTTGTAGGGCACATGGGTCATCTCGCCGCCCAACCGGGCCTTGAGCAGTTCGCCAGCAAGATGGCCCGAGGTGCCGTTGCCAGCCGAGGCAAAACTGACCCGGGCGTCTGGACGACGGGCCAGATCGGCCAGGTCCTTGAGCGACTTGGCCGCCGACGAGCCGGAGACCACCAGCAAGGTGGGGGTGTAGCCGGCAAAAGCCACGGGCGCAAAATCGCGCTGCGGGTCGTAGGCGAGTTTCTTGAACAGCGTGGCATTGATGGCGTGCGTCCCGACCGTGCCCATGAGGATGGTGTAGCCGTCAGCCGGCGACTTGGCCACCAGATCGGAGCCGATGCCCCCGCCAGCGCCGGCGCGGTTTTCCACCACCACCGACTGCCCGAGCACACGGGTCATGCCCTCGGCCACGGCGCGTGCGACGATGTCGGTGGTGGTACCGGCTGCAAAGGGCACCACCATGCGCACCGGCTTGGACGGGAAGTCTTGTGCCGCCGCCGAAACGCCGACAGCGCACAGCGCGGCCAAAAGGGCCCGGCGAGTTGCGTTCAATGCCATGTTCATTGGTCCGAACGGGCAGGCCAGCCCGACTTGAATTGCTCGTTGTGCTGGCCGAGCACAGGCGGTGCGGTGACCTGGAGCGAGCGCTCGCCGTCGTAAGACACAGGAGAGCGCACCGTCTTGAAGGTGCCCTTGACCGGCGATGGGGCCTCCACAAACATCTGCAGGTGCTTGATCTGCGGATCCTCGGGCACCTCGGCCGAGTTGTACATGGGCGCGTGCGGCACGTCCTCGGCCAGTAGGCGGTTACACCACTCGGTGCGAGTGCGGTTTTTGAACACCGACTGCAGGACGCCGATCAAGGCCTCCTGGTTCTCGGCGCGCCCCTCGCGGGTGGAAAAGCGCGGATCGTCAAAAATGTCGGAGCGCTCCATCGCCTTGGCCAAGCCCTCCCAGAACTTGGGCGGCGAGGACATGTGCAGCGCCACCCACTTGCCGTCGGAACACTCGAGCACATAAGACTGCGAGACCCGCGCGCGGCTGAAGGGATCGACCACCTGGCCAATGGTGAACAAGTGCGTGAAGGCGTCGAGGTTGAAATGCGTCATCGCCTCCACCATCGACACTTCCACCAACCGGCCCTTGCCGGTGTGGTTGCGCTCATGGAGCGCGCCGAGCACCCCGTAGGCCGAATAAAAGCCGGTCATGGCGTCGGCCAGGGCCGGCCCCACCACCCGCGGGTCATTGGGGTTGACCAGCAGCCCCATGAAGCCGCTGTAGGCCTGGGCCACCGAGTCATAGCTCGGCCGATCGCTGTAAGGGCCGTCCCGGCCAAAGCCGCTGATGGCGCAATAAATCAGGCGCGGATTGATCTTTTGCAAACGCTCGACGCCGGCACCGATCTTTTCGTCCACCCCGGGCCGGACGTTCTTGATAGAGCCCTAGGCCTGGGCAATCATCTCGTCAAAGCGGGCCAAGTCAGCCGCATCCTTGGTGTTGAGCGTGATCGAGCGCTTGTTGCGGTTGCACGACTGAAAATGCGGGCTGTACAACTCGCCCCGGTAGGCGCGAAACGGATCGCCAGTGCCAGGCAGCTCGACCTTGACCACATCGGCGCCCAAGTCGGCCAGCATCATCCCTGCAAAGGGCCCGGTGATGAAGGTGCCGTGTTCGACAACCTTGATGTCTTTGAGTACCTGCGCCATGGTCAATCCTTCACGGGTTTGCCGGTGTATTGCTGCTGGGCCACCGCATGGTTGGCCAGCGCAAAGCCGATCGGGTCGGCCATTTCTTCGTTGAGGTGAGAAATCAGGCTGGCCACCCGCGCCAGCATGGGCACGCCCTTGAGCGCGGTCACCGGGAAATTGACCCCCAGCAGCACCGCCGGAATGGCGGCCGAGACGTTCATGGGCAGATCCTTGCCCGTAACTTCCGGGATCACCGACTCGATGATGCGCGACAGTTGCACATACTTCTGCCCGCCGCCGACCTTGGCCGACAGGTTGAACAGGGCCGCGACCCGCGGGTCGGCCGTCTTGTGTTCGGGATGGCCATAACCGGGCACGATCTGCTTGTTGGCACGCAGATCGGTCACCACCGCCTTGGCCGCCGCCCGGAGGTCGCCGCCGTGATTCGCGGCCGCCTCGGCCTCGACCCGCAAGAACAGCTTGCCGGCCGTCTCGGAGGCTCCCAGCACCACCGAGCCAGCGCCCAAAATGCCGGCAGCCACCGCGCCTTGCATCGCGTCAGGCGCAGCGGCCAGCGTCATGCGCGCTGCTTGGTTGCTCGGCACCAGGCCGTGCTCGGCAATGGCCACCATGGTCGCATTGACCAGCGCGCTGGCCGCTGCGTCGGGCATCTGCCCGGTCAGCAAAAGGAAAAAGTAGTCGCCGAAATTGACCTGACCAATCAGGTCACGCGACAGGTCCATGCCGCGAACCACGATGCGCTGCTCGCTCGATGTGCTGATCGCGGTATGGGGAACGATGTTTTTTCCGATTTTCATTTTGACCTCCCGTTGATGGATGACCGTGGCAAGCTGCCGATTCAAACAAAGCCTTTTCGGCCCCCTCAGATGACCTGACAGGCCTGCTCGAAGCTCAGCCTGGGGTTGCGGTTAAAGAGCTTGCTCTTGTCCATGTAACCCAGGTTGATGAGGAAGTTGGCCTGGTAGCGTCCGTCCGGGAAGAACTCGGCATTGACCTTGGCCAGATCCACACCGCTCATCGGGCCGCAGTCCAGGTCCAGGGCGCGGGCAGCCAGCATGAAATAAGCGCCGCCCAGGGTGCCGTTGCGGGTGGCCGTACCGGTGGCCATGGGCACATTGCCCTCAAACATTTCCTTGGCGCCGGGGTTGTGCCAGATTTGTGGCATGTGCTCATAGAAGCGGGTGTCAGTCGCCACGATCACGCAAACCGGGGCCGAGCGAGTCTTGTCCACATTGGTTGGCGACAAAGCCGGGATGACCCGCTCCTTGGCCGCCGTCGTGGTGAGAAACACATAGCGGGTGGGCTGGGTGTTCATCGAGGTAGGGGCCATGCAGGCCAGTTCGTACACCTGCTTGAGCAAGTCAGCGGAAACGGGCTTGTCGATGAAACCATTGGCGGTGCGGGCCTGGCGGAAAAGTTGATCAAGGCTGGCGTCAGAAATAGGCATGGTGGTTCTCTCTTGTTAGAGTGTGAAAAAGGGTAGAGCTTATCCGCTGAAACCAAGCCCGAGTGAACAAGCGGGGAAAGCAAACCAGGGCCAAGCCACTTCAATCGGCCTTGATCCCCAAATCGCGGGTGATCTTGGACCAGCGGTCCACATCGCGCTTGACCAGCGCGCGGGCCTGATCGGCGTTCAGGGACAAGGGCTTGCCACCGGCCTTGCGGAAGGTCTCCACCAGATCGGGCGAGGCGATGATGCGCGAGAGTTCGCTGCGCAGACGCTCCTGCACATCGGCCGGCGTCTTGCTGGGCACGAACAGGCCGAACCAGGACTCCAGGTCCAAATTGGCCACGCCCGTCTCCATGATGGTGGGCACGTCCGCATGAAAAGGCAGGCGGGTGCTGCCCGAGACCACCAGGGCCTTGAGGTTGCCAGCTTCGACCTGCGGCCGGGCCGTGGGTGAGAGGTCAAAGAACACATCGACGCGCCCGCCCAGCAGATCCTGGTAAGCCGCTTGCGCGCCGCGATAAGGCACATGCACCAGTTCCACGCCGGCCAGGTTCCACAAGGCGGCCGCCAGCACGTGCTGACCCGAGCCATTACCACCCGAAGCGTAGGTCACCTTGCGCGGATTGGCCTTGGCATGGGCAATGAGTTCGCGCAAGTTGCCAAAAGGCAGGTCCTTGCGTGCCACCAGCGTGTAGCTGTAAGCCACCGCCAAGCCCACCGGCTCGAAGTCGCGCAGGCTGTCGTAGGGGATGTTGGGGTACAGGCCCGGATTGAGCGCCAAATTGGAGACCGAGCCCACCAGCAAGGTGTAACCGTCCGGCGCAGCCTTGGCCACCAGATCGGTGCCCACCAGGGTGCCCGAGCCAGGCCGGTTTTCCACCACCGCCGTCTGTCCGAACGCCTTGCCCAGCCGGTCGGCCAGCAAGCGGCCCACCACATCGAAGCCGCCGCCCGGTGGCTGGGGCACCACCACGCGCAGCGGCTTGGTGGGGAAGGACTGGGCCTGCACACCCAAGCTGCTGCCCATCAGGGCCAGCGCGGTGCTGAAAGTACGCCTGTTCATCATGCTCGTCTCCTGATCTTTGAACTTGAAAATCCTGCTCGCCTTCAGCGCTCGAGCGCACCACCGGCCAGCCAGCGGCTGCCGCGCTGGTACAACTGCTGCACCCCTTCGCCCTTGAGCATGGGCATGTCCATCTTGACCTTGTAGCCAATGCGGGTCTGA
>JAXITB010000030.1:0-13648 GCA_034680305.1 Polaromonas sp.
CAACTGCAATGACTTTAGAGATGACTTAGAGCGTATCTGAGCCTGTCTTCAATAGACAAGGGGGCTTACCCATTGGCAACGGGGTAACGCAGAATGCCAATCAACGACGCTTTGAAAGCAGCACAGACAACCAGCCCCACAGCCGCAGCACATTCTTGGTAATTTTAGAAACCAAGTCGTTCCATGAATCGCCTATTTGCGCAAGGCGGACTGACTTTATTCCGCGAAATTCTGGCGTGCAGCCCATGATTCGTGAATTTCCGTCAATTTGTGAGAGGTGACCGCCCCGAACAATTCACCGCCTTCATCCGCAGCGAAACCGTCAAATGGGGTGCAGCAGTCAAGCGGGCCGGCATCACGCCGGAGTGAGTTGACGCAGCAGCCGACCCCTGGTGGGCCGGCTTAAAGCGCCCTTAAAGCGCCGGCAGCCAGGTCGCAATCGCCGGCCAGAAGAACACGGCCACCAGCAGGGCGATGCTCATCAGCACATAGGGCGTGACCGCCTGAAAGATCTGCACCGTGCGCACCTCGGGCGGGGCCACGCCGCGCATGGTCATGAGCAGCAGGCCATGGGGCGGCAGCAGCAAACCGAGCTGCATGCAGATCAGGAACATCACACCGAACCAGACCGGGTCGATCCCCAGGCTGCTGACGATGGGCATGAAGATGGGCAACGTGATCATCATCATGCTGACCTGATCGACGAAAAGCCCCAGGAAGATCAGCATGGCCAGCATGCCCACGACGATGGCCTCTTTGGACCAGCCCTGGCCGGTGATGCCTTGCACCAGACCGTTGCTGGCCCCCGAAAAGGACAGCAATTGCGCGAAGGTGGTGGCCCCAGGATGATGAACAGGATCATCCCCGAAATGCCAGCCGTGCCCATGAGGGCCTGCCTGAGCGCCGCCCACGACAGGCGCCGATACAAGGCCGCCAGCACCATGGTGGCAAAGGCCCCCAGGGCGGCGCATTCTGTGGGCGTGGCCCAGCCTGCGGCCAAGGCGCCCACCACCACACCGAAGATCGACAGCGTGGGCAGCACATAAGCGACCATCAGGTGCCAACGCTGCCAGCCGCTGAACTTCGGCGCCTGCGCGTCCTCGGGCGCCAGCGCCGGGTTCAGCCTCACCCGCAGGATGATCCAAGCGATGAAGGCCACCGACAGGATCAAGCCGGGCACGATGCCGCCGAGCAGCAGCTTGGAAATCGAAATGCCGGACAAGGACCCAAGCAACACGGTGAGCGCCGACGGCGGAATAAGCATGTCCACCGCGCCGATGGCCATGATGGGCCCAGTGGCCAGCGTGGGGTGATAGCCGCGAGCAAGCATCACCGGCAACATGAGCGAGCCCAGCATCGCGGTGGTCGCAATGGTCGAGCCTGAGATGGCCGAAAACACCGTGCCGGCCACCACGGCCACCACGGCCAGACGGCCCGGCACCCGGGTGATGAGGCGGTCTATGCCTTCGATGACCTTGTGCGCCAGCCCGGTGTGAAACAGCACCTCGCCCATCAGCACGAACAGCGGAATGGGCGTCAGGGCAAAAGCGGCCACCGAACTGACGCTGCTGCGGGCCAGTTGCACCAAACCGATCTCGCCGCCCATGTAGAGCCAGGCCCCAACAATGTTGACGGCCATGAAGGTCAGGGCCACCGGCATGCCGATGAGCAGCAGCGCGGTCGAGCCGCCCAACAGCAGCCAGGCGGCAAAGGTCCAAGTCAGCATGCCAATGGCCCGATCATGCGGCGCTCACCGCGTCGTTGCGCGGTCCACGCTCACCGCGCCACAGGCGATGCATGCGAAACAGCATCTCGATGGACAGCAGCGCAAAGGCCACCGGCAGCGGCGCCAGGCTCCACCATTCAGGCGTGACCAGGGTCTTGATGCTCAAGGCGCCCGAGACCATGCTGGCGTGGGCCGCCTTGGCAGACACCGACATCAGCACCAGACAGGTCAGCAAGCCCACCACATCGCCCAGCCACTCAAGCCACCAGGCCCAAAGGGGCGGCAGCGGTTGCAGCACGATGTCCACCCGGATGTGCTGCCCCTGACGCAGCAGCCAGGGCGCCACACACAAGGTGACCAGCAAGAGCAGCCATTCCGAGACCTCGTTGCTCCAGGCCAGTCCGCGCGGCAGTCCGGCGATGGCCAGATTGCGCAAGGCCACGTCGCTGACGATGATGAGCATCATCAGCAACAGCAGCAGGCAGCCCAGCAAGGCCAGGGCGGCCAGCAGCCGCCCCCAGATCGCAGACAGGCGATCGACCACCGGCCCTTACCTGGAGAACAAGGCCTTGAAGCGGGCCGCGACCTCGGGACTTTGCTTGGCCGCGCCAGCCCAGCCCACCTCGTAGGCCTTGTCGCGGAAGGCCTTGGCCGTGGCCGCATCAAAGGAGATGGTCTGAATGCCGGCTTTGGCCTGGCGCGCGGTTTCGTCGGCCGCGAACTTGACCCAGAAGGTGTTCTCTGCCTCCAGAGCCAGCACCTGCTTGTTCAGGAAGGCACGCTGGGCGTCACTCAGGCGCTTGTAGGCCGGCAGGTTCATGATGAGCGAGACCTCGGCGTCATAAAAACCCGGGTCGACGCGGAACTTGGTTTTTTCATGCCAATTCAGGTCAAAGATGCCACCGATCGGCCAGCCATAGCCGTCGACCACGCCGCGCTCCAGCGCGGTGTAGACCTCACCCGGCGGCGTGGTGATCACGCTGGCACCCAGGGTCTGGAAAAAATCGCGATACACCGGGGTGATGCGGATCTTTTGACCCGTCAGATCGAGCTTGTCGATCTTCTTGTTGGTGTAAATATGAAAGGGCTGGCTCTCCACCACGCGCCCCAGGTACTGCATATTGCCCTTCTCGTTCCAGACCCGGTTGATGGCGTCGAAAGCGCCGTTCTTGCGCTGCTCAGCCACCGGCATCTGGGTGAGTTTGAGAAAGTCGGCCTCGGGCATCACGTTGGTATAAAAAGCGCCAGTATTGAGCGCCATGTCCAGCACGCCGGTCTTGACCGCATTGCCCACTTCGAAGGAGGGCATGGCCTTGGGCCCACCAATGAAGTTGATCTGCAAGAGTCCCTTGCCTTCGGCATTGAACTTGGCGATCCAGGGCTGCAGCCGCTGCACATAAATACCGTTTTCAGGGAAGGCGCTGATCAGCCGGAGGGTGGTCTCCTGCGCCCAGGCGGCGGAGGCCAGGCCCATCAGCAGGGCGGTGGTCGCTTGCATCCACAGTCGTTTCTTCATGCTCGTCTCCTGTTGGTTGAAAGGGTGAAAAATCGCTCCGATCTGGTCAAGCCTGCCGCAGCGCTTGCTGCAGGGCTTGTCCGCCGTCATCGGCCAGTGCCGCGGCCACCAAGGTCCGCAGACGAAGGGCGCCATCGGCTCGCGGACTCAGCGCGTCAAGCTGGCCCATGATCATCTCAAAATGCCGCCAGCCTCGGGCATGGGTATCCCCGTAGCCCTTGACCAATTGCTGGGCCCGCGCCACCTCCAGCGCCAATGCGGGCTGCGCGGGCAGCAGGCGCTTGACATCGGCCAGCCAAGCCTCAATGCGCTGCTGCTCGACCTGATAACGCAGCGACCGCGGGCGCCAAGCCCGAAAACTGGCCACCGCGTACAGCAGCAAATAACCGCGCAGCGAACTGGTTTGCACCACCCGGCCAGTGCGGGTCCAGCGGCCCACAAAACTGCGCGCCCAGCCAGTGCGCAGCAACCAGCGGCCCAGGCCGGCGGGTAGGGTGTCGGCGATTTCTTCCAGGCGAGGATGTAAGAACTCATGAATGTGCAGATCCTGCCGCTCATTGAGCCGCACCTCCTGGCCCACCCGCTCGAAACGGCTGCGCCGCGTCTTGAGGTCGGCCACCCGCACCGTGTCTTCGTATGACATCCACAAGGCCAGGTGTCTGGCGGTTTCGGCGATGACCGCTTGGCCCGATTCATCGGCCGGCACCAGCGCGACCAAAGCCTGCAGGCGCTCCAGATACAAGCGGGCATAGCCCTCGTCCTGATAGTCGGTCAGGCGCACGAGGGCATGCAGGGCATGGGCCTGCGCCGACACCGGCAAGGCCTGCCGCACGCGCTGACCCAACTTCGTCAGGCGCGGCCCGACCGCCGGCAAGTCTGCCGCGGCAGCAGCGCTCTGAGCCGGCGCTGCTTCAGCCTGAGCCGCTTGAGCCGCCTGCCATCCGGCTGCAAACGCCTTCAGACTGGCGGCCACGCCCAGACCGCCGCGCTCGATGGTGGCTTCAAATTGGGCACGCTCAAAGGGCAGCCGGCCACTGCCCGCAATGGCGCCATAAAGCGCTGCACCGATCGGGCTGCCGCTGCTTTCGGCCAGCACCGCAAAGTCAGCGCCGATCCATTGCCGGGCCGCCTGTTGCGCGCCGGCCAGCAATTGACCCGCATCGACCCGGCCGTCGGCCAGCGCCATGCGCTCGGTCATCGAATAGACCCGATGGGTCGAGGCAATCAGGGTGGTGCGCTCGGGGCTGACCAACTGGCGCTGCAGCGCGCGGCCAGCCTCCATCAACTCCGAGGCCACCACGATGTCCACCGCGCCCGGAAAGGGGCTGAGCGCCATCACAGGAGAGCTGCCCTCGGGCACCTGGGCAGCCGGGAACATTTCCAAGTAATAGATGGTGGCACCGGTACGCTGGGCCACACCAGGCACTGAGGTGGTTTGCGCCACATAACCATTGTGCTCGGCCAGGTCAACCAGCCAGTCGGCCAGCACGCCGCCGCCCTCGCCGCCCATGGCCAAGATCGCCAGGGTGATCAGGGGCTGCTGGGCCGTTGCCGCGTTTTCGGCGCTCATGCCGCAATGCCCTCGAGCCGGCGCTCGATGCGCCCCTGCAGCCAGCCGATCACACCGCGCCTGACTCGGCCCAGCCAGCGGTCCCATCGACTGGGGTTGTCGATGATTTCAGCCCGATAAAAGGAGGGGCACAGCACCGCCGCGTGAGCGACTTCGCCGCACAGGCCGCAGCCAACGCAGCTGTCGATCACGGTGGTGACCGGATCGGTGCGCAGCGGATCCGGGTTGGGTTTGATGGTCAGTGAAGGGCAGCCCGACAGTCGAATACAAGAGCGGTCACCGGTGCAGGTGTCGGGGTCCACGCCAAAACGTTCACGCACCACGCGCTGGCCGCTGGCCACCTTCTGGCGTCTGATCGGACGCTCGCGGCGCTGACGATTGAGCATGCACTCGCTTTGCGCCACCACCACTTTGGGGCCACGCTCGGGCGTCGTCATGGCCTCGCGCAAGGCCTGCTTCATGTCGGCCAAACTGTAAGTGTGGGTGACGGTGCGCACCCAATCCACGCCGACCCCACGCACCGCCTTTTCGATCGGATGGTTGGTACTGCGGATGGCACTGCTGGCCGTCGACGAAGGCAGGTCCTGTCCGCCGGTGGCGGCCGAATAGCCGTTGTCGATGACCAGCAGCACGTTGTCGGTCTTGTTGAAGACCGCGTTGCCCACACCACTGGTCAGGCCGTTGTGCCAAAAACCGCCATCGCCCATGATGGCCAGGGTACGCCGATCGGTCTCGGGCGTATTAAAAGCCGAGGCACCTGCCCAGCCCAGGCCGTAACCCATGGTGGTGGCGCCAATGTGAAAAGGCGGCAAGATGGAAAACAGGTGGCAGCCAATGTCGGCGCTGACATGCCTGGGCCCCAGCTCTTTTTCGAGCATCTTCAGGGCCGTGAAAATCGGCCGCTCAGGGCACCCGGTACAAAACGAGGGCGGCCGCGGCTGGACCTGAGCAATGGCAGAGGTCACTGCCGGCAACGGCGGGGTCGGCGCGGGCAAGGCCACCGCATCCGTCTGCGAGCGCAGGTACTCGCCCAGCCCCTTGAGCAAAACGGCGCCGGTGTATTCACCGGCCATGGGCAGCATGTCCTTGCCGTGCACGCGGGTGCGGCTGTCGGCCCGGTGCAAGATGGCATGAATGTTTTGTGCGATGAAATCCGGCTGGCCCTCTTCGACCACCAAGACCGAGCGCTTGCCCTGGCAAAACTGCAGGACCTCCTCGTCGACCAGGGGGTAGGTCACACCCAGCACATACAGCGGCACCTGAGTCTGTCCAAACACATCGGCCAGACCCAGCATTTGCAGGGCGCGCACCACGCCGTTGTACAGGCCGCCCTGCACGATGATGCCGATGTCGCGGGCCTGCGGCGAGAACAGCTCATTGAGGCCATGCTTTTGAATGAAACGCAGCGCCGCCGGCCAGCGCTTGCTGATCTTTTCCTGCTCATGCAGATAGCTCGACGGCGGCAACACGATGCGCCCGGTGTCGCGCTCGGGCCGCTCGATCGCATCCTTGAGCGTATAGGCCGGGCGTTGATTGGCACGGGTCTGAAAATGCCCGTGCACATGGCAGGCCCGAATGCGCAACTCCAGCATGACCGGGGTGTTGCTGGCCTCCGACAACTCAAAGCCTTTTTCCACCATGCGCACGATGGACGGCAGATTGGGGCGCGGATCGAGCAGCCAGACCTGCGACTTCATGGCAAAGGCGTGCGAGCGCTCCTGCATGATGCTCGAGCCCTCGCCGTAATCCTCGCCGACGATCAGCATGGCGCCGCCACGCACACCGCCCGAGGCCAAATTGGCCAAGGCGTCGCTGGCCACATTGGTGCCCACCGTGGACTTGAAGGTGACCGCCCCGCGCAAGGGGTAGTTGACCGAAGCGGCCAAGGTGGCTGCCGCAGTGGCCTCGCTGGCGCTGTGCTCGAAATGCACCCCCAACTCGGTCAAGATGTCGTTGGCATCGGTGAGCACGTCCATCAGGTGCGAAATCGGCGCACCCTGATAGCCGGCCACATAAGACACGCCCGACTGCAGCAAGGCCTTGGTGACCGCCAGGATGCCCTCACCCTGAAAGGTCTGGCCCTCACCAAGCCTGAGTTTTTGAACTTCTTGTGCGAATGATCTTTCTGCCATTGCCTGACTTTATGTCGACCGACGACCATCCATCCAATGGATTTTTTGGATGGGATACATTGATATCATGAATGGCAAGAGCCGTCCCCGGTCGCCAGGCACTGGGCCCCTGCGGCTGGAACCAAGCCGGGCACAAGCCGGGGCAGTGCCGGCTGGGCTAACCACCGAAGCGAGGCAGACGCCATGAACTTTCGCCAACTGGACCTCAACTTGCTACGGGTGCTGGTGGCCATCTACCGCCGGGGATCGGTCACAGCCGCTGGGCAGGCACTGGCCCTGTCTCAGCCGGCCACCAGCAACGCCCTGGGTCGCCTGCGCAGCGCCTTTGGCGACCCGCTTTTTGTGCGATCGCCTCGCGGGCTTAAACCCACAGCTTTGTGCCAGCGCATCGCGGCACCACTGGAAGCGCAACTGCTGGAGCTGGAGCAGTTGCTGGTGAACAAGCAGTCTTTTGATCCACGCACCAGCCAGATTCATTGGCGTCTGTCCTTGTCCGACCTGGGCGAGATGCTGTTCCTGCCGCCATTGGCAGCCGCCTTGCGCCAGCAGGCGCCGCATGCGCAGCTGTCCAATGTTTCGGTGCAGGCCTCGGCCGTGGAAGGCGCGCTGGAGGGGCGCGAAATCGACCTGGCCATCGGCATTTTGAATACCCAGCGACGCAGCCTGAGCAGCCAACTGCTGTTCAAAGAACGCTACATGCTGCTGTCGAGCCGCCACTGGCGCCCCCAGGGCCAGGTGGCCGGCCGTACCCTGGGGCGCACGCAATTGGCCAAGGCCCAGTTCATCGTGGCCGCACCCACGGCCACCTTCCACAACGGCATCGAAACCTTGTTAGAGGACCTCAAACTGCAGGACCGGGTGCAGTGGCGGGCCCGTCACTTTGCCGCCCTGCCCGATATGACCGCCGGCACCGACCTGCTGAGCATCGTGCCGCAGATGCAGGCCCGCGCCCTGGCCGATCGGGCCGATTTGCAACTGTGGCACCTGGCCCGCTCGCCCAGCTATGAGGTTCGCCTCCTGTGGCACAGCAGCCAGGACGAGGACCCGGCCCATGTCTGGATGCGCCAGTTGCTCGCTCGCCTGTTTGCCCGTGCGACCCGGGAGTCCACTTAGAAAATGGTGCCCCATTGATAGCGCCGATCCTCGCCCACCCCATAAAAAGTACGACTTCGGGGGAAACCCTCAGGTCTTAAGCCCTGAATGAGGACCAGAATCCAGACTTTCAAAATTCGTCGTTTCGCGACGATCCCTTATTGAGGAGCTGTTGATGAAGAACTTTCGCTTGGCCTGTCTACTCGCCGCGTCCCTGGCCGCCTTTGGTACCGGTGCCCTGGCTCAAACCGCCACCAAGGTCAAGATCGGTCTGGTGAGCACACTCTCGGGCCCCAATGGCGCCATCGGCGAAGACATCCGTGATGCCTTCAACCTGGCCATCAAGCTCAATGATGGCAAGCTGGGCGGGCTGCCGGTTGAGGTGGTGATCGGCGACGACCAGTTCAAGGCGGACGTGGGCAAGCAGCTGTTTGAGCGCATGGTCAAGCGCGACAAGGTTGACTTCATGACGGGCGTGGTTTTTTCCAACATCATGCTCGCTGGCCTGCCCGAGGCCGTGAATGAAAAAATCTTCTACGTCAGCCCCAACGCTGCACCCTCGCCCCTGGCTGGCAAGGACTGCAACCCTTACTTCTTTGTGGCCTCTTGGCCCAATGACGCCTACCACGAAATGGCTGGCCAGCACGCCACCACACGCGGCTTCAAGTCGGCCTACCTGATGGCGCCCAACTACCAGGCTGGCAAAGACTCGCTGGCCGGCTTCAAGCGCTTTTACAAGGGCAAGGTGCTCAACGAGGTCTACACCAAGCTCGGCCAACTCGACTACTCGGCCGAACTGGCCGAGATCCGCGCCGCCAAGCCTGAGGCCATGTATGTGTTCCTGCCGGGCGGCATGGGCGTGAACTTCATCAAGCAGTTTGTGGCCGCCGGCCTGAACAAAGACACCCGCCTGCTGCTGCCCGGCTTCGGCGCCGACCAGGACATCAGCCGCGGCGTCGGCGACGTGATGCTGGGCATGAATGACACCGCCCACTGGGCGCTGGACATGAATAACGCGTCGAACAAGAAGTTCGTGGCCGAATTCGAAAAAGCCTACAAGCGTCTGCCCACCGTCTACGCCGCCCAGGGCTACGACACGGCGCTGATCTTTGATGCGGCCATTCGCGGCGTCAAGGGCAACATCAACGACAAAGACGCGATGCGCAAGGCACTGCGTGAAGTCAAGTTCGACTCGGTGCGCGGCGCGTTCAAGTTCAACACCAACCACTATCCGATCCAGAACTACTACCTGCGCGAAGTCAAGAAAGACGCTCAGGGTCGCCTGGTCAATGTGCTGGCCTCCAACCAGCCCATCGTGGCCAACCACGGCGACGCCTACGTGCAGGAATGCACCATGCGCTAAGGCGCCAGCCAAGCCCCGGCCCTGACTGCCAACCTGGCAGTCAGGGCGTTTTGCCTTGCCTGTGTAAACTCAAACGATGACCTGGATACTGTTTCTCGAGCAAAGCCTCAACGGGCTGCAGTTCGGCCTGATGCTGTTTTTGCTGGCTTCCGGTCTGACCTTGGTCTTCGGGATCATGGACATGATCAACCTGGCCCACGGCGCGCTCTACATGGTGGGCGCCTTCCTGGCAGCCTGGCTGACCCAGATAACCCAATCGTTCATGCTGGGCATTTTGTTGGCCATCCCTCTGACGGCCATTTTTGGCATGGTGATGGAGTCCACCTTGCTGCGAACGCTCTACGCCAGGGACCACATGTCGCAGGTGCTGGCCACCTTCGCACTGATCCTCATCATCAATGAAGCCGTGCGCATGATCTGGGGCACTGACATGCCGCTGGCGGCTCCGGCCGCCCTGTCCGGCCCGGTGGAGTTGCTGCCCGGCCTGTTTTACCCCAGCTACCGACTGCTGATCATTGGTGTGGGTCTGGTGCTGGCCGGCTTGCTTTATCTCCTGGTCACTCGCACCCGGGTCGGTGCCTGGGTGCGCGCCGGCGCATCCAACCGCGAGATGGCGATGGCCATGGGCATCCATATTCAACGCCTGTTCACGCTGGTCTTCGGTCTGGGCGCCGCGCTGTGCGCGGTGGCGGGCGCTCTGTTGGGGCCGCTGCTGGCCGTGCAGGTGGGCATGGGAGAAAGCGTCTTGATTCTGGCTTTTGTGGTCATCGTCATCGGCGGCATCGGCTCCATTTGGGGCGCCTTTGTCGGCTCCTTGCTGGTGGGCTTTGTCGATACCTTTGGCCGTACCCTGATGCCCGCGCTGTTTCGTGAAATCTTTCCGCCTCAGGTGGCCAGCGCGGCCGGGCCGGCGGTGGCCTCGATCCTGGTCTACCTGCTGATGGCGGTAGTGCTCTTCATCCGGCCGCAGGGCCTGTTTGCAAGGCGCTAAGGCATGCGTAACGGTCCTTCTCCAGCTTCGGCCATTCCAGCCCCGGCATCTTGGCGGCTGTGGCTGGCACTCATCGTGGCGGCCACCGGCCTGGGCCTGTGGATGCATTCACAAGGTCTGGGCTATTACCTGTCCATGATCAGCCGCATGATGATCTACGGCCTGGCCGCCCGCAGCCTGAACCTGATCCTGGGCTACGGTGGTCTGGTTTCATTTGGTCATGCGGCCTACATGGGTCTGGGGGCCTACACGGTGGGCATCCTGATCACCGAGGGCGTGCCCAATGGCTGGCTGGGCTTTGCTCTGGCCATGGGCCTCTCGGCCCTGATGGCACTGATCATCGGGGCGATTTCCCTGCGGACCAAGGGCGTGTACTTCATCATGATCACGCTGGCCTTTGCGCAAATGTTGTTCTATCTGGTCAACTCGATCAAGGCCTATGGCGGCGACGAGGGGCTGAACATCAAAGTACGCTCGGAATTCGGGCTGGGCATTGTGCTCAAGAACGACCTGCATTTTTTCTTGCTGGTACTGGTGTGCTTGGTCATCAGCCTGGTCTTCATGCAGGTTCTCATGCGATCGCGGATGGGCCGCATCGTGCTGGCCCAACGTGACGACGACATCCGTACCGAAGCGCTGGGCTACCCGGTCTACCGTTACCAGCTGGCACTGTTCGTGATTGCCGGTGCCATCGGTGGTTTGGCTGGCGCACTGATGGTCAATCAGCAAAACTATGTCAACCCCAATCTGATGCACTGGACACAGTCGGGCGTGCTAATGATCATGGTCATCCTCGGCGGTGTGGGTACGCTCGCCGGCGGCCTGTGGGGTGCGCTGCTGATGCTGACGCTGGAAGACCTGATTGCCGAATTGACGCCACATTTCCCCTTCTATGTGGGCTGGGTGCTGCTGGCCGTGGTGCTGCTGGCGCCCAAGGGTCTGTCGGGCCTGTCCGATCTATGGCGGCGACGACGCGCGCCGACCGCCAAGCCGGAGACGCACGCATGAGCAGCGCATATCCAACGGCGGTGCTGGAGATCCGCAATTTGGTCAAGTCCTTCGGCGCCCTGCGGGCCACCGATGGCGTGTCGCTCCAGGTCAAGCCCGGAGAAATTCACGCCCTGATCGGACCCAACGGTGCGGGTAAAACCACCCTGGTAGCCCAGCTGTCGGGCCAGCTGCAGCCTGACCAAGGCCAGATCCTGTTCATGGGTCAAGACATCAGCACCGTCAGTGCCCATGCCCGCGTGGGACTTGGGCTGGTTCGTTCCTTCCAAATCACCCGCCTGTTCAAGTCTTTCAGCGTCCTGGACAATGTGGCCTTGGCGGTGCAGTCGCGCCAGCCACAGCGTGGCGCCTTTTGGCGCAGCGTGGCCAATGACACAAACGTCTACGAGCAAGCGGGCGCGATTTTGCAGGAAGTCGGGCTGGCAGAGCGTGCCGATGAACTGGCGCCCGCGCTGTCACACGGCGAACAACGGGTGCTCGAGTTGGCCCTGGCCCTGGCCACCGAACCGAAGATGCTGCTGCTCGACGAACCCATGGCCGGCACCGGCCCGGAAGAATCGCAGCGCGTGGTCGAGCTGATCGAATCCCTGCGCCGCGACCGACAAATGGCCATCTTGCTGGTTGAGCACGATATGGACGCGGTGTTCCGCCTGGCCGACCGCATCTCGGTGCTGGTCAATGGCGCACTGATTGCCAGCGGCACCCCCGAAGCCATCCGCCATGACGCCCAGGTGCGCGCCGCCTATCTCGGTGATGAGGTGTCGTCATGAGCGGCCGCATCGAACGAATGAAGCCCCCCTTGGGAGACAAGGCACCTACGTCCGTGACCCGCGTGGGGGCACAAGCATGAGCGAGCCGCTGCTGTCCGTCCAAAACCTGCGTGTGGCCTATGGTGCCAGCCAGGTGCTGTTTGATGTCGATGCCCAGGTCCAGCCCGGCGAGGTCATTGGCCTGCTCGGCCGAAACGGCATGGGCAAGACCACCCTGATCCGCAGCATCATTGGGCTCAAAGGCATCCAATCGGGTTCGGTGGCCTTTGAAGGTCAGCCGGTACACGGCAGCCGCCCCGATGCGATCGCCCGCATGGGTGTGGCGGTGGTGCCCGAAGGCCGGCAGGTGTTTCCCAACCTCAGCGTTGACGAACACCTGAGCGCCTTTGCCAATCAGCGCCATGCACGCGGCAAGCCGTGGACGCCTGAGGCGGTCTACGAGCTGTTCCCCCGCCTGGCTGAGCGCAAGAACAATATGGGCAACCAGCTCTCTGGCGGTGAGCAGCAAATGCTGGCCATCGGCCGGGCCCTGGTCACCAATCCCAAGCTGCTGATCTTTGACGAAGCCACCGAAGGCTTGGCGCCGCTGATCCGCGAGGAAATCTGGCACTGCATCGAACGCCTGCGCCAGGCCGGTCAAACCCTGATCGTGGTCGACAAATACGTCAGCCGCCTGGTGCGCATCGCCGACCGCCACCTCATCCTGGAAAAAGGCAAGGTCGCCTGGCAAGGCAGCTCGGCCGAGCTGGCGGCCGACCAGGACATCTGGCACAGGTATCTGGGGGTCTGAGCCGTCCTTCTAGACACGCCAGGCCAAATCCCCGGCGCCCCCAAAAAGTGCTGGGGGCTATATATGGCCATCGGCGGTGTTTCCTCTGGCAATGCTTGATCGCTTTGAGTGGCTGCTCCATTTAGCTAATGCTGAGACGCCCTCGGTATTCGAGCTAGAACCGCTGTTTGATCGTCGTTCGCTGCAGACATTGGTGATGCTGTGACTGGAGACGGATGCCTCTCACACATAATTGGACCTTATCGCTGGGCTGTTTCGTGGGCTTGTGAGGTCGCATAAAATACTGTATAAATAATCAGTATCCCGATCTTCGAAAGAAGTTGGCGTTTCGCCCTAGTCCAGAAAGGAACATATGCCCTACGAACTCACCGACGCGCAGCGGGACCGATATCGTGCAATTTCGATTCGATCGCAGCGAAGAAAGCAGGAACTGTTACGTGACCACGACTCAACTGCTCTGAACCATGGAGTGCGACTCGCCGACCGGTTGGATCCGAATGACTTGATGCCGCAACTCGATGCCAATCGTCTGACCTCCCTGTCACTTTTCGCTGGTGGCGGGGGCCTAGACCTTGGTTTCGAACGCGCAGGCTTCTCTCACTCCGCATCTTTCGAGATCCTTGACATCTGCGGTCACACTCTGCGGGCTAATCGCCCGGGGTGGGATGTACGGTTTGGCCGTGATGCGGG
>JAXITB010000031.1:0-13631 GCA_034680305.1 Polaromonas sp.
GGGTGCGGCCATCGGTTTCGGATCGGTGTTTTGCCAGTTGGCAGATATGGTGTTTGCCGGGCAAAGTGCCTATTTTGAATATCCGGAGGCTCGCTTGGGTCTCTTCCAGGGCATGATGGGGGGGTTCCCAGGCCGTTTGCAGTACAAGGCAGCTCTCCAGTGGCTGCTTTGTGCCGAACGCCTATCTGCCCACAGGGCCTGTGAGATCGGCTTGGTCAATGAGGTGTGCGCCGACGGGGCCGCGCTCGACCGGGCCTTGGCTGTGGCCGAAAAAATCGCGGCCAACGCGCCTCTGGTGGTGCAGGCGATCAAGTCCATCGCGCTGGCCTCGGTGCCCAAGGGTCCCATGGAAATTCACCATCCATGGCACCTCAAGATCGCAAAGATCATGTCCAGCGAGGACGGACAAGAGGGTCTGAAAGCGCTTCGTGAAAGGCGCTCGCCGGCTTTCAGGGGGCGCTGAAAGCACCCGAGTCCGAGGCTGTGCAGCCCCGTCGTCGGGCAGGCCAGCTTGCCTCAGACCCCGATCACCCCGCCGTCGCTGCGGGTGATGACGATGGTGGCCGAACGGGGACGGCCGGCCCGCCCGTAGCCCTTGTTGCCTGGCCACTGGCTGTCGGGTTGGGACACGTTCTTGCTGTCTTCACCCGGATGCTGGATGTTGACGAACAAGGCGCGGCCACCCGGTGCTTCGGTCACGCCAGTGACCTCTGCGCCCTTGGGGCCGATCAAAAAGCGGCGCAGGCGGGCTTCGCCCAGGGTGGCGCCGACAAAGGTGTCCTGCGTGCCGGTCTGCTCAACCCCGTTGATCACCATCCGGTTCTTCACGCTGACCTTGCCGCCGTCGCCCACCTGACCGGGCAGGGCGGCCAGCATCATGCAGTGCGTCTCGTCGGTCATGGCACCATCGTCGGTCTGTATCCAGCAAATTCCGGTGGTGGGGCTGAACCAAAGACCGTCCGGTGACGAAAACGAGTTCTTGGCGCTCAGGCCAGACAGGTTCGCATCACCCGCGTCCTCTTCGGCCCCAAACAGGAAGATGTCCCAGCCAAAGGTGGTGGCCGCAGCCAGGTCGCCGGTTTCCCGAAAGCGAATGATGTGACCGTTGGGGTTGCCCGCGCCCTTTTTGCCATCGACGTCCATGTAGGCGCGCGGGTTGGCGGCGTCGACTCGGGTCGGTGTGCGATTGGCCGCGCTGTTGTTGGTCAGGGTGAAGTAAACCTCGCCGTTCTTGGGATTGACGGCCGCCCATTCGGGTCGGTCCATTTTGGTGGCGCCGACCGCATCGGCTGCATGGCGAGTCTGTACGTAGACCTCGGCCTGATTGGCGAATTTGAAGGCCGCGTAGTTGGCAATGCGCGGATCGGTGATCGACAACTCGATCCACTGCCCGCGGCCGTCGGCGTCAAATCTTGCGACGTACAGCTTGCCCTCAGACAGGTACTTGTCGCCCGCAACCAGGCCGCCGCCCACGTCCTTGGGGTCCCAGACTGCGGCGCTGACGAATTTGTAGATGTACTCATTGCGCGAGTCGCAGCCCATGTAGAAGGCCAGGGGCTGGCCCGCTTTGGGCAGGCTGCAGGCCGCAGCTTCATGGGCGAAGCGCCCCATGACCACGCGTTTGACCGGTGTGGAAGAAGGGTTGAGCGGATCGATTTCCACGTTGTAGCCGAAGGTGTTGCCTTCGTTGCGAAAATCCTGCTCGGCGTTGGCGCCCACCTGCCCCAGATTCCAGCGTGCGAAGCGGTCGTCACTGGCCGACACCGTGTGCCAACCCTGGCTGATGGCGCGCGTCTGATTGGCCGCAGGTGGCGCTGAAGCCAGCCCATAGCGACGGCGGGCGGCCAATTCCTTGGCAGGCAGGGCGGTGCCACCACTCATCTGGAAGTAAAAGGCCCAGTTTTCCTCGCAGGCCAAAAAGGTGCCCCACGGGGTCTTGCCGTGTCCGCAGTTGTTCAGGGTGCCGCGTGCCATGGAGCCGGCGGGCTCCCAGCGGGTCACCATCAGGCCTCGAATGCCTTCAATGTGGGCCCTCGGGCCGCTGATGCGTGCCGGCGTTTGTGCGGTGATGCGGCGGTTCAAGGGCGAATCGGCCTTCACCGTCCAGCCCTGCGGCCCTCGAACGATTTCGACGATGGACACACCGTGCTGATTGATTTCCTTGAGCACCTCAAGCTCAGGGCGCGCGCCCAGGTCCCAGTCGCCGAACTGGGTGAATTTCTTGCCGCTGACCCCATTGGAGGTTTGTCCGGCCGGGTGCATGAAGTGGGCATCGGCCGAGCTTTCGTGGTTGACCACCAGCACGGCCCGCCCGGTATCTGATTCGGTGTAACGACCTTGTGCGTCGATGAAGTAGATGTCCAGCGCGTCGTGATGGTCGCCGATGCGCCGTGACCAGTCGTCGGTTTCGGCGCCGGCATTGGAGTAAGCGGGCACTCGTGGATCAAGGCTGTCGCCGGTGGCGTGCAGCACGGTATAGCGGTATCCGGGCGGCAGCACCACATCGTCGAGCAAGCTCTTGTCGAGCGACGCGAAGCCCAATTGGCTGGCCGATGCGCTGGGCCCGGTGGCCAGGCTGGCGCAGCCCGGCAGCAGGGCCAAACCGGCCAGGCCCAGACCACCGCGCAGGATGCTGCGGCGGCTGGGGCTGGCCAGGGCGGCAGAGAGCACCTGCTCAAAATGCGGATTGTCGGAGGTATTACTGGTGATTTCGTGTTCAGGGTGGGACATACGGACCTTCGGTTGCAGTCAGAAAAACCAGATCAGACACGCTTCGTGTGACAACTGTGTGTCGCCCCGTTCGGCGCAGGGCCATCGCCGGCCTGGGGCATGGTCTGGAGCCTCTGGCCCTAACATCCTTTCCCACTTTAAGTTGCTCAGGTTCGCGGCGGTCGTTTGGATTTGAGCGTGTGTCTGACCCGCAATGTCGCCTTCCCGTGCACTGGTTTGGTTCAAGCGTGATCTGCGCGTGCGCGACCATGAGCCCTTGGTCCAGGCGCTGACTCACACCGATGCCCTGGCGCTCTACCTGATCGAGCCCGATTGGCTGAGCAGCCCTGAATGCGATGCCAGCCATGTCGACTTTGCCCTGAGCTGTGTCCGTGAACTGCGCCACGCGCTGGCTCGGCTGGGTTTACCGCTTTGGGTGCGGGTGGGGCCGGCTGTCTCCGTGCTGTCTCAGATGCATCAGAGTCTGGGCTTTAGCCACCTGCTCAGCCATGAGGAAACCGGGCCAGGTTGGTCCTACCAGCGTGATATGGCGGTTGGCCAATGGTGTCGCAGCGCCGGGGTGACCTGGCAGGAATTGCCGCAGACCGGGGTGGTGCGGCGCCTGGGCAGTCGCTCAGGCTGGGCCACACGCTGGCAGCAACGAATGGACGCCCCGGTGCAGCAGGTGCGATCTCACTTTCGCGCAGCCGCTGGCCAAGACCCCTTGCCCTTGCCCACTTTGACCGATCTGGGGCTGATGGCGCACAACAAGACGCTGCAGCCCGCTGGCGAAGGCGCTGCTCGCCAATTGCTGCACGGCTTTTTACAGGGGCGGGCGCGAGGCTACCGGCGGGCACTGTCTAGCCCGCTGACGGCGCAAGACGCCTGCAGTCGGCTGAGCCCGCACTTGGCTTTTGGCACCCTGTCGATGCGTACTGTGCATCAGGCGGTGGAGCGGGCCATGGCCTCAGCGCCGGACCCGGATCTGGCGCGGGACTTGCGCGCATGGTCTGGGCGCTTGCGTTGGCATTGCCACTTCATGCAAAAGCTCGAGAGCGAACCGGCCATCGAGTTTCATAATTTTTCGCGCATTTGCGATGGACTGCGTGAAAGCTCGTTCAATGAAGCCCACTTTGCAGCCTGGTGCGAGGGCCGAACGGGTTATCCGATGGTCGATGCCTGCATGCGCAGTCTGCGTGCCACCGGCTGGTTGAATTTTCGAATGCGCGCCATGCTGGTGAGTTTTGCCAGCTATCACCTGTGGCTGCATTGGCGTGAAACCGGCTTGTTCTTGGCGCGTCAGTTTCTTGACTTTGAGCCAGGCATTCATTGGAGCCAGATGCAGATGCAAAGCGGCACCACCGGCATCAATACCCTGCGCATGTACTCCCCTGCCAAACAGGCCAGAGAACACGACCCGCAGGGCTTGTTCATCCGCCGTTGGGTGCCCGAACTGGCCCGCGTGCCTCTGCCCTACCTGGCTGAGCCATGGACCATGCCGCCCAGTCTTGAGCAGCTGGCCGGCTGCGTGATCGGCAAAGACTACCCGGCGCCCATCGTGGACGAAAAGTCGGCTCTGAAGCAAGCCAAGGAGCGTCTGTATGGTTTGCGGCAGCAGGATGCGGCGCGTGCGCAGGCCGATGCGGTGCAGGCTCGTCACGGCTCGCGCAAGAGCGGCCTGGCGCCCGCGGGTCGGCGTCGTGGGCGGGCCACAGCGGCAGGCCCGGACTCAGCCCAGCCCGATCGTGTGCAGGGTGACTTGTTCGCGTCTTAAGGCCCGTCGCAGCCGGCCTGCGGCCTACTTCAGACCAAGCAGGCGCACCGCGTTGTCCTTGAGGATGCCGGGCATGACTTCGGGTTTGAAGCCGGCTTCTTCAAAGTCTTTCATCCAGCGCTCGGGCGTGATCAGCGGGTAGTCGCTGCCAAACAGAACGCGGTCTTTGAGCAAGGTGTTGGCGTACTGCACCAGTTGCTTGGGAAAGTACTTCGGGCTCCAGCCGGACAGATCGATCCAGACATTGGGCTTGTGCGTGGCCACCGACAGGGCTTCGTCCTGCCACGGAAAGCTGGGGTGCGCCATCACGATCTGCATGTCGGGGAAATCGATCGCCACGTCGTCCAAGTGCATGGGGTTGGAATACTCCAGGCGCAGGCCGCCGCCACAGCGCATGCCCGAGCCGATGCCGCTGTGGCCGGTGTGAAAAATCGCCGGCAACTTGTGCGCATTGATCACTTCATAAATGGGCCAAGCCATCTTGTCGTAGGGGTGGTAGCCCTGGACCGTGGGGTGAAACTTGAAGCCTTTGATGCCTTCTTCCTGAATGAGGCGCTCGGCCTCGCGCGCGCCCATCTTGCCCTTGTGCGGGTCGATGCTGCCAAAAGCGATCATCATGTCGCTGTTGTCGCGCGCCGCCTGGGCGATCTCTTCATTGGGAATGCGCCGGCGTCCGAGCTTGGATTCGCTGTCGACGGTGAACATCACCAGGCCGATGCGGCGCTCGCGGTAGTAGGCCACTGTCTCGGCGATGGTCGGTCGCTTGGCGTTCTTGAAGTACTTGTCAGCGGCCCGGTCGTACTCCTCGCCGTAGTTGTCAAAGGGGTTCCAGCAGCTCACCTCGGCATGGGTGTGGATGTCGATCGCGATGAGGTTCTGGTGATCCATGGTTTTGCTTCCAGCGGGTTTGCCCTGATTGGGGCGTCGAGGGCGGTGGCTATAATAACTATGTTTTATAGCTTTATTGTAGGCAAAAAATGTCCCCAGTTCCAGCAACCGCTTCTGCGACGCCCCAGCTCGATCAGGTGCAGGTCGAGCACCGCGGCGCCATCTCCATTTTGCGCTTGAGCCGGCCCCAAAAGCGCAACGCCATCAACGATTCGCTCATGGCCGCCGTCGGTCAGCGCATCGCTGAGCTGCCGGCCAGCACCGGCGCGGTGGTGCTTCATGGCGAAGGCGAGCATTTTTGTGCGGGCTTGGACCTCAGCGAATTGCGCGAGCGTGACGCGGTCGAGGGCTTGCATCATTCCCGATCCTGGTTTTACATCTTGCGTGAACTCGAGCAAGGCCGGGTGCCGGTGGTGGCGGCCCTGCATGGCGCAGTGGTCGGGGGTGGTCTGGAATTGGCTAGCGCCTGCCACATTCGGGTGGGCGATGACACCGCCTTCTTTGCTTTGCCCGAGGGCTCGCGTGGCATTTTTGTGGGCGGTGGCGGCTCGGTGCGCATTCCCAAGCTAATCGGCGCGCACCGCATGCTTGACATGATGCTCACCGGTCGGGTCTACAAAGCCGCTGAAGGCGTGGCATTGGGCCTGGCCCAGTACCATGTGCCTGCCGGTCAGGCCTTGAACAAGGCCATCGAACTGGCCGAGCGCATCGCTGCCAATGCCCCGATGACCAACTACGCCCTGATCCACGGGCTGCCGCGCATCGCCGAGCAGCCGGCTGACCACGGCTTCCTGACTGAATCCATGCTCGCTGCGCTGGCCCAGTCGGCGCCGGAGGCCAAAGCCCGGGTGCGGGCCTTCTTGGATGGCACCGGCCCCAAAGTCAAGCCGGTCTGAGCGCCATGAGCACCGGGCCGGTCTATCGCGAGTTTCCTTTTGGTGTCACGCGTGCGCTGGTGCAGGAGGCGGGCGACTGCACTTACCTGCGCTGTGACCAGGCCCTGGCGCCGTACGCGCACCGCGCGACCGACCGACTGATTCACTGGGCCCGGCACAAGCCCGATGGCTCGGTGTTCGCCCAGCGTGATCCAGCCTTGGGCGGCGATTGGCGGCACCTGAGTTTTTCGCAGGCGCTCGACGCCGCCCGGCGCATTGGTCAGGCCCTGCTCGATCGGGGATTGTCCGTCGATCGGCCTTTGGTCATCCTCAGTGAAAACAGCCTGGACCATGCCAAGCTGGCCTTGGGGGCCATGTATGCGGGCATTGCGTTCAGTGCGGTCTCGCCGGCCTATGCCCTGGTCAGCCAAGACTACGACAAGCTGCGCCATGTCTTGCAGACCCTGAGGCCGGGCCTGGTGTTTGCGGCCGATTGGCGGCGCTTCGGGCGGCCCATCGAGGCGGTGCTGCCCACCGATGTCGAGGTGGTGCTCGGCCAGATGGACGGCAGCAGCTCGCGGGGCCACCGCCTCACGCCCTTGTCAGAGCTGCTGGCCACCGAGCCGACCGAGGCCCTGGAGGCGGCCATGCAGGCCACCGGGCCGGACACGGTGGTCAAGTTTTTGTTCACCAGTGGCTCGACCAAACTGCCCAAGGCGGTGATCAACACCCAGCGCATGATCTGCGCCAATCAGCAGCAGTTGCTGCAGTCCATTCCGGTGCTCAAGGAAGAGCCGCTGGTGCTGGTCGATTGGCTGCCCTGGAATCACACTGCCGGTGGCAATCACAACTTTTTCATGGCGCTGTTCAATGGCGGCACCTACTACATTGACGAAGGCAAGCCCACGCCAGCGCTGCTGGGCGAGACCTTGCGTAATCTGCGGGAAGTGGCGCCGACCTGGTATTTCAATGTGCCGGTGGGTTATGAGGCCATCGTGCGGGCCATGGATACCGATGTGCAGTTGCGTCGCCATTTCTTTTCTCGCCTGCGGCAGCAGCTTTATTCCGGCGCCGCCCTGGCTCAGCCCATACAAGATGCGCTCTACGCCCATGCCGAGCGCGAATACGGTGAGCGCATCGTCATGACGGCCGGTCTGGGCATGACCGAGTCCTCGCCCTTTGCCTTGTTCGTGACCCGGCCCGACTCTATGGCCGGCGATGTGGGCCTGCCCACCCCCGGCCTCGAGCTCAAGCTGGCGCCGGCCGGTGACAAGGTGGAGGTGCGTTATCGCGGCCCCAATATCACGCCCGGTTATTGGCGCAACCCCGAGGCGACGGCCGAGGCCTTTGATGAAGAAGGCTACTTTTGCACCGGCGACGCGGTCACCTGGATCGATCCGGCCAACCGGAACCTGGGCCTGAAGTTCGACGGCCGGATTGCCGAAGACTTCAAGCTGGCCACCGGCACTTTTGTCAGCGTGGGGCCGCTGCGGGCGCGCATTGTGGCGGCGGCCGCGCCGTACCTGCAAGACGCAGTGATCACTGGCCTGAACCTGCACGAAGTGGGCGCCCTCTTGGTGCCGGCGCCCGATCTGCGCAAACTCGCAGACCTGCCGGCTCAAGCCCCATGGCCTGAGGTGGTGGCCCATCCCGCCATTGGGGCGTGGCTGCAAAGTCTGATCGACCAACTCGCCCAGCAGGCCACGGGCAGTGCCAACCGCGTGGCGCGGGCCCTCATCATGACCGAGCCGCCCTCGCTGGACTTGGGCGAGGTCACCGACAAGGGCTCGATCAACCAAAGGGCGGTGCTCAAGCACCGTGCGGCTTTGGTCGAGGCCCTGCACGCAGGCAGCGCCACGAACATCGTCACGCCGGCGCGTCCAGCCCATGACTGAAACCCAACCCGACCTGGAGATTGACACAGAGCCCTTGCAGGGGCTGGTCGGCTATGCGGCGCGTCGTGCGTCCATGGTCTTGCTCGAGCGCTTCATGCAGCATATGGCGCCGTTGGACCTCAGGCCAGTCCCCTTCACGCTGCTCAGCCTCATCGGCGCCAACCCCGGCATCACCTCCACCCAGCTGTGTACCGAACTGGCCATCCAGTCGTCGAATCTGGTGGGCCTGGTCAAGCAATTGCAGGACCGTGCTTTGATTCGACGCCAGCCCCACCCCTGCGACGGGCGTGCCATGGGGCTGCACCTCACCACTGAAGGGCGTGCGTTGCTGAGTCGGGCCAGTCAGGTCGCAGCACAGGCCGACCGGCAGGCCACTGCCCGGCTGTCCGAGGCCGAGGTCAGAAAGCTGCTCAGTCTCTTGCAGAAGATCCACCATTGAGGGGCCAGATCCGGGAGAATTTGCCATGCAAGCCAGCGAAGCATTTTTGGCCTTGGTCGCCGACTTGAACCGCCATCTGGGTGTGGCGACCCCGCCTGACGAGGAGGGGGCCATCTGCCTGCGCTTTGAAGACGGCATACAGCTTCACCTGTGTGATTCTGGGGATGATTTGTTCGCCCTGATTGGCGACACCGGACTGGATTTGCAAACACTCAGTCCGACAGCCGCCTTGGATTTAACCAGCCTGTTTTTACAGATCAATTTTTCGTCCATCTTGTCCTCCCGATTGACCATCGCCCAATCGTCTGAGAACACGGTGGTGATGACTTGTTCAGACCATGCATCCCGGCTCGACGGCCGCCAGTTGTTTGATCTGATTGAGGACTTGCTCGACAAAACTCGCCTCCTCCGGCAGATGATCGCGGAGCGGATCTCGGCCGCCTCTGGATCTGACCCGGTCGGTGACCACAAGCCTGGCCACGGGTTGCTTCCGGGCTATGCCTGATGTAGACGCGCTCCAGCGGCCTTAGCCGAACCGCCCTTGATTTGAAAGGCCTGCCATGCCCAAGCCAATAGCCGGACAAGACCCCAGCGCTGCGCTTCGTACCATCTATCAGAGCGCGGTCGATCACCAACGTGGGACGATCTTTGTGGGAGACAGTCAAGTCTCGCACCGCAGCGCGCTGGGTCGACTGTTCAAAGCCAATCCGGTGCGCCACAAGCAGTCGATCGATCAATTTAAGCTGCTGCTGCAGCAGGCTCATCCCGGTGAGGCCAAGGCCATCGATCAACTGCTGACCGCTTCCTACGCCAAAGGCCGCTTGACCACCGGGGCGGTTAAACGTGCCTATGCATTCCTCAATGAGCCAGCGCAGCACAAATTTCGAATTGACTACCCGCAGGCGGGGCTGACTGATGCGCAAAAGCTGGACTTCGAGGACCGCAAGGCCTTGGCTGTCCTGCAGGATCCCAAGACGATTCGCACGGTCTGTGACTATGCGCAGCGTCTGGCCGATCGCATGGAAAGCAGCGAAGCCTTCACCGACCTGCACGCAGAGCTTTTTTTGGAGTCCCATCAGGACGGTGCCAAGGAGTATCCGGTCTTCGTTGGTGCCAAGGACATCCCCAGGACCAAGGCCGGGTTGATTTCATATCTGCGCGAGACGGCGGCCGGTTCGCACAGTGACAAGCAGGTTCTGCTCCTGTCCATGATGTGGGGCTTGCCCAAACAGGTGGCCGAGGCCGAAAAGCTCGAGGAAGTCCGGCTCATCGACCGCCTGTATGCACAGAAGGTTAAAGCGGGTAAGCAGCACGAAGCCACCCATGATGCGGGGGCGGTCACCAAGCCGGGCACCTTCGGCAATACCGAGTTGCCCAGCCCTTTGATGGATCGCCTGATGCCGCATCAAAAAGAGCGTGAGGCGGTTCGGGTGCTGCCCGAGCCCAACCCGCGGATTGCGAAATTTCTGGCCCAAGGTAAGCCCTACATCTCGGGCTATTCGGGCATGGCCAACTGCGGCTCCACCGTTTTTCCGCTGTTGGGCGACGACATGCGCAGCCCTGAGGCCAAGCGCTATGGCGAAGCTTTGGCCGCGTTCATTGTGGGTTCGGGGGAGCATTCATACCCCGAGGTCTACAAGTCACTCAACTTGTCTTTGCGGCATCTGCAATTGGGGCAGGACTTCTAGACTGTTGCCCCAGGCGCCCTTGAGCCAGTCAACGTCTGTCAGGTCAACTCGAACGAATCGTCGCCTGAGGCCGGCGCGATTTGTGGCGCTGCGTTCTGAGCGCCGACCGAGACGGCCAGGGGCGCAGCGGCGTTTGCGCCGCCAGCGCGCTCTTGCGCCAGAGCATCGCTGATCGGGCGCTCATCCTTGAGCACATGCCGACGGATGTCATCGGCCATCTGGCCGCGCATGGCCTTGCGGTCATCGGCGGTGAAGGTGCGTTCGATGTCCCCCAGCGACTGACCATCGATGAGCAGGCGACTGAAGGTGTGGGTGAAGGCACCGCAATCGTTGGCACCTTGCTGTTTGGGCAGGCTCAGGCGCAGCAAGCCATCGTCGGCTGTCCAGTCGTTGCCGAACAGGCGCTTTCCCAGCGTCTGGATGCCTTCTTCCAGATCGCCAGCCACGTTGCCGTAATGCTGCGCGGCGTGCGCCAGCGAATGGGACTTGGCGTCGAGGTAGAGGATTTGCTTCTTGGCCGGATCAATGGCCAGCAGGACCGAATGGGGCTCGTTGCCCAGGGAGGGTTGTTCCAGCCGCAGTGGCACGGCCAGCAAGGCCCGACCCGGCGCGGCGCCTTTAACCGCCTGCCACTCTGGGCTGTCGGCCACATCCGGCAGGTTGCGACAGATCTCATTGGAGATACCGTAGCTCTTGAAAACCACGCCCTGTTTGCTGGCATAGTCGCCCAGGGCCTTTTGGCCTTCATCGATCGCGTGTGAACTGATTTGTCGGCCTGGCCGCAGGATGGACAGCATCGAGTCCTCGGTTTTCCAGCTCTGGTCATGGGGAGCGCGGCGGGCCTTGAGCGCCTGGGCGTAGCCGCGCAGGCCAGTCTCGGTTTCGTTGAGGCCGCGCATGAGCTGCTTCATGGAGCGCCAGCCTCGGGCCAGCGCATGGGTCTTGGCATCGAGCATGGCCGGCGACTTTTCACGGGGGATTTCGCCCTCGCGGATGCGCTTGAGCTCTGCCAGTACGTTGGCGGCCCGTGCTTGGGTCAAGCGCTTGCCGTCGTAGGCGGCCATGGCCTGACGCACCTGCGCGCTGAAATCATGGGACTCGTTGCCACCGTTTTCCGCCAGCGGGCCATTGTGCGATGCCCCCTGCAATTGACCTGCAACCGCCAGTTTTTGAAACTGCGCCCACTGCTCGCGGTTTTGGTTTCGGGTGTACCAACCCAAGGTGAATAAATTGGCGACCGCCCGCCCGAAGCGTTCGCCCAGATGAGGGCGGCGCAGGCCAATGGTTACATCGGACGGCGCGGCATCTTGGGCCAGAGCGGTGCTGCGGCTGGCGCTGACCACCAGGCGCTGGTTGGCGGATGCTTGACCGACGAGGTTCAGTGAGGTGGCCATGGCAATCGTCCTCAGGCTGGCGTCATGAAGGTCGGTGCGACTTCAGACGGAGACCCAGCGGCCGAAACGATGGCCTGGCTCCAGCGCTCGGCCTCGTCGGCAAAGGTTTTGAGCTGCTGCTCCAAGCCTTGCATGGTCTGGCCCTCAGCACCCATGCGCTGTTGCAGGACCACCGTACGCGAATACCTTTCAAAGGCCAGCGTTGCGGCACCGGTCCCCTGCCAGAGGAGGTTGGCATCAAAGAGTTGCTCGAGCAACTCGGTCTGGTCCGAGCCCAGTACACCCACGCGGCTGTAGAGCATCAGTTCGGCTTCATCGGCCGACAGGAAAACCACGAGCTCGTCACCATAGTCGATGCCGACCACGCACTCGCCTGCGTCGGGGGGTGGCGGTTCAGGAAGATTCAGGTGCTCGCACAGTTCTTCCAGCAGGCGTTGTGCAGCGCTCATGGCGGGTCTCCAGTCTCCTCAAGCCGAGGAATGGGGTTGATCGGTCGGTCAGCAGACCTCGAGGTAAATCTTAACAATTGTGACTTGTCGATTTGTGGGTCTCGGCTGACTTCGCGCCGCCTTGCCTCAGTCGGCCAGCGCCACCGACTTGATCTGGCACCACACCGAGGACCCGACAGCCAAAGACAGCTGCTGCATCGACCGGTGTGTGACCCGCGCCAGTACCAGCGCCTGACCGCTGCGCACCTGCACCATGGCCTGAGAAGGGTGGCTGTCTGGTCCGATGGCCTCGATCACGCCGGCCAGCCGGTTCTGGATGGTGCTGCTGTCGTTGTCGGCCAGTGACAGGCTGACGTCGCGCGCCAAGACGCGCAGCCGTACCGACTGACCGATGTGCAGCCCCTGATCACGCACCCACAGCGATCCGGCTTCGCAGGCGATGCAGGCCAGGTGGAAGGCTTCATCGCGCGCTGTGACCCGGCCCTCGGCCAGGGTACCGGCCTGTTCGCCGACGGCGCGAACCACCGCCGGATGGACCATGCTCGCCTGAGGGCTGGCGCTGCTGAGCACACGGCCTTGCTGCAGAACCACCACATGGTCGGCCAGACGGGTGAGTTCATCGACCGAATGGGTGACATACAAGACCGGGATCTGCAACTCCTGGCGCAAGCGCTCCAGCCAGGGCAGGATCTCCTGCTTGCGCGCGATGTCCAGCGAGGCCATGGGCTCGTCAAGCAGCATCAGACGGGGCTCTGTGGCCAGGGCCCGCGCGATGGCCACACGCTGGCGCTCTCCGCCCGACAGGGTCAGGGCCGAGCGTTCTTGCAGGTGCGCAATGCCCAGCAAGGTGAGCGCCGCGTCCAGGGCCTGCGCGGCTCGGGCCGATCGCACCCGCCGCAGTCCGTAGCGCAGGTTCTCGCCCACGCTGAGGTGATCGAACAGGCTGGCTTCCTGAAACACATAGCCGAGATCGCGTTGCCAGGTGGGTATGAAGAGGCCCTGCGCGCTGTCTTGCCAGACCGAATCCTGAATCTGCACCCGACCGGTGGCCCGTTCGAGGCCGGCCACCGCACGCAGCAGTGTTGTCTTGCCCGAGCCCGAGGGGCCAAAGAGCACGGTGATGCCACGCGTCGGCAGCCTCAGATCGACTTCAAGGCGAAAGCCGGGTCGATCCAGGCTCAGTGCGATGTGTAAGCCCTGGTCTTGCGTCACGGCCGGCTCCTTCCGGGGCGCCTTTGCAGACGCATCAAGGCGAGCAGAACCACGAAGGAAAACACCACCATGCCGCCAGCCAGCCAGTGGGCCTGGGCGTATTCCATCGCTTCGACATGGCCATAAATCTGCGTTGACACCACGCGCGTCTGGCCGGGGATGTTGCCGCCGATCATCAGCACCACGCCGAACTCGCCCACCGTGTGGGCAAAGCTCAGCACAAAGGCGGTGAGCAGACCGGGGCGGGCCAAGGGGAGGGCGACGGTTACAAAGGCGTCGAGCGGACTGGCCCGCAAGGTGGCGGCCAC
>JAXITB010000032.1:0-13409 GCA_034680305.1 Polaromonas sp.
GCTCCCAGGCCGCAAACATCTCTGGCGGGGCCGAGCGCGTCATCGGCGTGTCGGTAAAGCCCGGCGCCACCGAATTGACCGCGATGCGCTTGTCGCGCAGCTCCATCGCCATCGCCCGCGTCAGGCCGATGACCGCTGCCTTTGAGGCCACATAGTGCGCAAAGCGTGTACCGCCGAGTGCGCCGCGCGAAGAGATGGTGATGATGCGCCCACCGGCAGTCATGCGGCGTGCGGCTTCTTGCGCGGGGATGAAGGTGCCGATCACATTGACCTCGAGCATGCCGCGAAAAGCCTCTTCAGTCAGGTCAAGGATGCGTGCATCGTTGTAGATGCCTGCGGCGCAGACCATCACGTCAACGCGCGACTGGGCGTCCAGAACGGCGGCCACCGAAGCACGGTCGCAAATGTCCCCTGGCGCAGCCACCACATCCAGACCCAGGCCCGACAGTCGGGCGGCCTCCTCGCGCAGGCGCTGCGCATTGCGGTCCATGGCCACCACGCGAAACCCGTCTTGTGCGAGCCTTTTCACAGTGGCCAGGCCGATGCCTTGGGCAGCGCCGGTCACGAGGGCGGTCTGGCGGGAAGAATTATTTGTAACCGAAGGCATGGGGCAAAAAGAGAATGATCTGAGGGAACCAGGTCAGCACCAGCAGCAAGGCGCCCAGGATGAGCACGAAGGGCCAGACCTCCCGGATGATGGCCATCAGGGGCACCCGCGTGAGCGAAGACATCACGAAGAGCAAGAGCCCATAAGGCGGCGTGATCAGCCCGATCATGAAATTGAGCGTGACCACGATGCCGAAATAGGTGACATCGATGCCCAAGGCCCGCACGCTGGGCATGAGCAGCGGCACGAAGACCAGCATCATGACCGAGCCGTCGAGAAAGCAGCCCAGCACCAAAAAGAAGACATTGACCACCAGCATGAACTGCATGGGGGTCAGCTCCATTGATGCGATCAGCGTCACCAGGCCGTCGGCCAGCTTCTCGTTGGTGATGGCGTAATTGAGGATGAAGGCGCTGGCAATGAGCAGCATGGTGGTGGCGGTCTGCCCACTGGACTCGCGCAAAATCTCGCGCACGGTCTGGACCTTGATCTTGCGGTAGAGCACGATGCCCAGAATCAGCGCCCACAAAGCCGCCACCGCGGCCGATTCGGTGGGCGAGAACACACCCGTCCAAATGCCGCCGAGCAGCACCACCGGCAAGGTCAGCGAAGGCACGGCACGAAACACCACCTGGGGCAACTGCGACACCGGCACATGCTCGGCCGCCGGGATGCCGCGGCGCTGGGCAATCAGCCAGATCGCCAGCATCAGGGCCGCGCCCATCAAGAGGCCCGGCACCAGGCCGGCCAGAAACAGCGCGCCGATGGATGCGCCGGAAATCAGCGCGTAGATCACCAGCGGGATCGAGGGCGGAATGATGGGCGCAATCGTCGCTGCCGCCGCCGCAATCGCACAGGCCAGACCCGCCGGGTATTTGCCAATATCGCGCATCATGCGCACCGCGACCAAGCCTGGGCCGGCCACATCGGTGATGGCGCTGCCGCTCATGCTGGAAAAAATCATGCTCACCAGCACCGTCACATGACCCATGCCGCCCTTGAAGCGGCCCACCAAGGCATTGGCCAGCGCCCACAGTCGCTCGCTGATGGAGGCCGCATTCATGATGTTGGCCGCCAGGATGAACATCGGAATGGCCACCAGCACATACATGGTGGTCATCTGCCCCATCACCTGCCCGACCAGCAGCCCGATGTCTTGGCGGCTCATGAACAAGTAGGAGGTGCCCCCGGCAAACATCACCAGGGCCAGCGGCAGGCGCATGACCGCACCAAAGAGGATCACTCCAAGCAAAACCGTCAGGGCTGAATTCATGCCGAATCCGTCTTGGAGGCGCCGCCCCAGTGCGCCAACTCATCTTGCCAGTGGGGACCCAGCAGGCGCCGAATGCTCAGGAGCAGGCGCACCACGATCACCGCGAAGAAAAATGGAAAGATCGCATACACAAAGTCCAGCCGCAGACCCATCATGTCGGTGCGCTCGCGCCACAAAAACAAGGTGTAGTCCACCAGGCCAGGCAGTGCCGCAAGCATGAGGACCACAAACAGGGACCCCACCACCAGCAGCATCAGCCGCTGGGTGCGCGCCGACACATGAATGAAGACCACGTCAAAGGAAATATGCTCGGACCAGCGCAGATTCAATGCAGCGGTCCACAGCACTAACCAGACCATGAGCACCGTCACCGCCTCGTCCGCCCAGCTGATGGGCCGGTTGAACAGGTAGCGCATGGCCACCCCGTAGATGAAGAGGACGAACACCGTGCCCAGGCTGAGCATGGAGACCGCGTGCGAGAGCCGAGCCCAGAAGGGCCGGACGTTCGAAGGCTCGGTGGCGGGCAAGGCGTTCAGGTCCTGTACAACTCAGAGGCCGCTCGCCTCACTTGACCGCCTGGATGCGGGCCATCAAGCCGGGCTTCCATTTGGCGGTCATGCCGGCGGCTTCGTATTCTTTGAAGACCGTGGTGCGAAAGGCGGTGGCGTCGGGCTCGCTGATGCGAACGTTGGCGGCCTTAAAGGTTTCGATCGCTGCCTTTTCATCGGCCAGGGTCTTGGCGATCTGCGTGTCGGCGGCCTCGCGAGCCACAGCGCGCAGCTCGGTCTGCTGCGCTGGCGTGAGCTTGTCGAAGGCCGGCTTGGCCATGGCGATGAACACCGGCTGGACCAGATGCCGGGTGAGCACCACCTGCTTGGTGACCTCGTGGAACTTCCAGTCGCGCGTCATGTTGGTGGGGTTGTCCTGACCGTCGATCTGACCCGTCTTGAGCGCCAGATACACCTCGGTGATCGGCATCGACACCGGCGTGGTGCCCAGGGCCTTGGCCAGCACCTGGAAAGAGGCACCGGGCGGCATGCGCATCTTGGTGCCGGCCAAGTCGGTGGGCTTTTCGATCTTCTTGTCGTTGCTCAGGTTGACAGTGCGTGTGCCCAAATAGGCGGTATCGAGAATCACCAGCCCGACCTTGCTGGCCACGTCGGCGTAATACTCCTTGCCGATGTCGCTGCGAAATGTCTTGATCAGGTGATCGGCATCGCGAAACAGGTAAGCGGCGCTGAACACACCGTACTCGGGCAATTGAGCCTCAATCTCGAAGGTGACTGGGCTGGCCATCTCCAGGTTGCCGCGCTGCATGGCCGGCAGCTCGGTGCCCTGACGGAACAGCGAGCTGGCGGTGTGCACCGAGACCTTGACCGCGCCCGGGAACTTGGCCTCCATGCGCTGCTTGATCGTGCGAAACACGTCAGACAGCGGCGAGCTGTCGGGCGCGGCGGTGGAAATACGAATTTCGGTTTGAGCCAGGGCGGCGGGCACGGCCGCCAAAGTGGCCAGCGCGGTGGCGGCGGCGATGACGAGTTTTTTCACGGCGATCTCCTTGAGTGATGTCGGGGGAAGAACAGGGGGTAGCTCGCAGCTTCAACGCGAGGGCTGGATGGTCACGCTCAGTCGGCCGATGCCTTCGATCTCGGCATCGACATGATCGCCCACGCTCAGAAAAGTCTGCTTGGGCGAGCCCACACCGGCGGGCGTGCCGGTCAGCAGCACATCGCCCGGGTCCAGGGTCATGATCCGCGAGGCGGTGGCGATCTGCTCGGCGATCGAAAAAATCATCTGGCTCGATCGTCCGTCTTGCTTGATCTGCCCATTGACCCACAGCTTCAGGCCGATGTCTTGCGGGTTGCCGATGGCGCTGGCCGGCACCAGTCGCGGCCCGAGCGGGCAGCAGGTGTCGTTGGCCTTGCCGGCCACCCAGTCGAGCTTGTAAAACGTCTCGGGCGCACGGTTGTGGTCACGCGCCGAAAAATCAATCGCCACCGTGTAGGCTGCCACATGGCTCAGAGCGTCTTCGACCGAGACATTGCGGGCCGTCTTGCCGATCACCGCCGCCAGTTCGATCTCCCAGTCAAAGGCCTTGGTGCCAATGGGCATGTGCACCGTGGCGCCCGGGCCGACCACCGCATTGCGCGGCGGCTTCATGAAGAAAAACAGGCGCTGGTCTTCCTTCTTGGCGCCGGGCATGCCCATCTCTGCCAGGTGGTCGTAGTAATTGGCACCGGCGCACAGGATCTTGCCTGGATAGCGCAGAGGAGCCAGCAGCCGCACATCGGCCGGCGACAGGCCCGAGCCCAGCGCACAGGCCGCGGCCAATTGCTGCAGCGTGGCCGCATGCGTCGACCACTGATCGAACAAACCCGCCACGGTGTCGGGCAGGGTCGCTGGCAGGCTGCTTAAGGGGACATAGCGTCCGTGGACTTCCAGACAGGCCAGTGTGCGGCCCTGATGCTCAACGGTAGCCAATGCGTAGGTCATGGTGTGCTCAAGCTGATGTGGGCCTCATTCTGTTTGCACAAATTCGGGCTGTCAACATAATTTTTAATTGACGATATAAATTTTTTGTGCTGTCATAGAATCCAGTCAACGCCCCCACTTGGCCCACCCTCTCCCACCATGGCCCTGCCCTCCGCCGAATCTGCCGCCGAGCCCAAGACCCTGGCACGCCAGGCCCAGAACCTGCTGCGCCACGACATCCTCAGCGGCGGGCTGCGCCCGGGCGAGCGCCTGCGCACCAAGGCGCTGCAAACCCGCTACGGCCTGGGCCTGAGCCCCTTGCGCGAATCGCTGCAGCGGCTCTCAGCCGAGGGGCTGGTGGTGATGGACGAGCAGCGCGGCTTTTCGGTGGCGCCGGTCTCGCTGGACGAACTCAAAGACCTGACGCTGGCGCGCGCCTCGCTCGAGTCCATCATGCTGCCCCTGGCCACCACCCACGGTGACGCCGACTGGGAGGCCAACATCCTGGCGGCCTTTCACCGCCTGAGCCGCACGCCCCTGCCCACCGGGCCAGACGATGACGAGGCCGCGCGCCAATGGGAGTTGCGCCACCGCGCCTTTCATGCCGCGCTGGTGGCCGGCTGCGGCTCGCCCTGGCTGATGCGCCTGCACGATCAACTGGTCGACCAAACCGAGCGCTACCGCATGATCCGGCTGCAGCGCATGAGCAAACGCAAGCTCAAGGCCCGCGACGTGCATGCCGAGCACCAGGGCCTGATGGACGCGGTGCTCGAGCGCCAAGCCAGCCACGCGGTGGCGCTGATGCGCGAGCACCTGCAAGCCACCTTTGAAGCCACCGCCAAATGGCTGCCCGCACAACCAGAGTCCCCCTCATGATCATTCGTTCAGCCTACCTAGAAGGCACGGTGGCCGCCGCCGACCGCCCGGCCTTTGACGCCCACATGCGCGGCCCGGTGATGGCCGCCATTGCCACCTACCCCGGCCTGCGTGATGTGCGCCTGCGCGAGTTGGCGCGCGGCGAAGAAGGCGCGCCGGCGGTCTACATGATCTTCGACCTCTACTTCGACAGCCTGGCCGACATGGACGCCGCGCTGGCCAGCGCCACCCGGCAAGCGGTGCGCGCCACCATCCAGGAGGGCATGCGCGGCTTTCAGGGCCGCGTCTATCACCTGGTCTTCAGCGAAGGCGCCTCTACCGCGGCGACATGAGCACGCTGATCACCGGCGCCGGCCTGATCGGCTGCCAAACCGCCGCCTTGCTGGCCGAGCGGGGAGAACCGGTGGTGCTGCTCGATCTGGCCCCGCAGCCCGAGCACATCGCCTCGGTGCTGCCGCTGGCTCAGGTGAGCATCGAAGTTGGCGACGTGAGCGATCGCGCCGGCCTCATGGCCCTGATGCAGCGCCACCGCATCACCCAGGTGGTGCACACCGCAGCGGCCCTGAGCATGTCGATCCGGCGCGAGCCCGCGCTGGCGGCCGATGTCAACTTCATGGGCACGGTCAACCTGCTGGAGGCCGCCCGCAGCCTGGGGCTGCGCCGCCTGGTGTGCGCATCCTCCACCACGGTGTACTACCCCATCTTCCACCGGCCGCACAGCCAGCCTATCGCCGAAGACTTTGCCTTTCACAGCGTGAGCGAACGACCGGGGAGTCTGTATGCGGCCAGCAAGCTGGCTGGGGAGTTTTTTGCGCAGCACTATGCGCAAGCCTACGGCCTGAGCATCGCGGTGCTGCGCTACAGCGCAGTGCTGGGCCTGTGGGCCGGCCCCAACCACTCGGTGCCCGGTCGGCTCATGGCCGAACTGCTCGGCCAGGGCGAGGGTCCGGTGCACCTGAGCGACCCACTGCTCATGTGGCGCGGCGGCGAAGACTTCATTGACGCCCGCGACGTGGCCCGCGCCAACCTGGCCGCGCTCGACGCGCCGGCCCTGCCGTCTTGCGTCTACACCATCGCCAGCGGCCGCATGGCCCGCTTTGCCGACTTTGTTGACGCCGCACGGCAACTGCAACCGGGCCGCCAGATCGACCACGCCCCCCTGCCCGACACCGGCTTTGCTGGCTTCGCCCACCCCCGCGAAGTGCCCTTTGACCTCAGCCGCGCCAAGGCCGAACTGGACTTTGAGGCGCGGCACGACTTGATGGAATCGCTGCGGGCGGCGCAGCGGTGGGTTCAGGGCTGAGACGGGGCCTGCTTCAGGGCGTTTAGATCGCCCACTCTTCAAGCGCCAAGCCTGGCACCCGGTGAAACTCACGCGCATTGTTGGTGATAACCACACTGTCTTCGGCCAGGGCATGCGCAGCGATCATCAGATCCATGCCACCGATCGGTTGGCCGCTGCGCTCAAGAGCCGCGCGAGCCTGGGCGTAATGGTGAGTGGCTTCCAGTGGCCAAGGGCGCACATCGAAGCCCACCAGCCAGGCCTCCACCGCTGCCGCAAAACGGGTAGACCCCAACTTGGCGGCCCCAAAACGCAACTCAGCCGCCACGATGGCCGACAACCAGAGTTCCTGCCTGTCCAAATTCGCAAAGCGCGCCACCATGTCGACCGGGTGGCGACGCAGGATGTAGTTGCAGATGTTGGTGTCGAGCGTGCGGCGCATGGCAGGCCTCAGCGCCAATCGCGTTCCTGGGGCGCAGCATCCTGCCGGTCGGCCAAGAAGTCCTCTGGCAAGGGCTCGGTGCTCGCGTAGAACTGCTGCAACCAGCGCCCCATGTCCTGCTCAGACGGTGTTTCAGGGTGCAACCAGAGGTCGTTGCCGATCTGCTCGACCCGCACCTCTTTGGCTTGCAAACGCAATCGGGCCGGCAGCCGCAACGCCTGACTGCGGCCACTCATGAAAACGCGGGCGGTGATGGTCATGAAGGGCTTTGAACAATGTAATATTACGATGTCATATTACACGCCAAGCCACACATCGTCAACGGGGACTCCATCACCCTCGGTCATGCAACGGCACGAAAGGCAGCCAGACCCGCGGGACGGTCAATGCCGTTTTACTTGAGCCTGCGCGCAAACCAAGGCGTGATCACGCCCTCAAAAATCTGCGCATCACTCAATTCGCGGTTGCGGCCGATGTGCCCGCCGGTGGGATTAACCCAGGCCTCTCTGGGGTTGGTGCCGGTACGCAGCACGATGTAGAGGTCTTCGATCGGCACCTGGGTGTCTTTCTCGCCGTTGACCAGCAACTGCGGCGCGGTGGGCTTGTCGAGCGCGCCGGTGTCTTTGAGCGACATGCGCGGGCCGTAGGCCAGGAACTGCTCCAGGGTTTCGGCGCCATAGACCGCGGCGCGTGCGGCGAACAGATCGAACAGGTATTCGCGGGTGCCCAGGGCCTTGAGTTGCCAGTCGCGCTGGAAGTAGCCGTGCACCGGACCGCCCCAGTTGACCACCGCCTTCAGGCGCTTGGGCTCAGCAATGGCCATGCGGGCCGCCCAGTGGCCGCCCCACGAGACTCCCTGCAAGCCGATGCGCTGCGGGTCGATGTCGGTGCGGGTCTGCAGCGCGTCGATCACCCTTGAAAACACGCGCTCTGAGCCCACGTCAATTTTGATCGGTGAGTCGCCGGTGCCGGGCATGTCCAGCGCCAGGTAAGCCAGGCCCGCCTTCAAGTAGCCGTGGCCGTACTGCTCGACCACGAACTCTTTGTAGCCGTCGAGCCCCCCAATGGACAGCACCACCGGTGGCCGCGCGACCCCGGCGGGCCGCTGCAAATAGCCGATGATTTCCTTGCCCTCAAACGGGATGCGCAGGACCTCGATGGCCGGATCGGCCAGTCGGGCGTAAGCCCGAAAAGCCTCGGTCCCACGACCATGGGCCCGCTTCTTCTCGGGCGAATTCTGCGTGGGCCAGGCGCCAAAGCTGTGGTAACGCCAAGCGTCCAGGTAATGCTCACGCGCCTTGGCGCGGTCGCTGGCCTCGGCCGCTTGGCCGGCCTGGAACATGCGGTCGCCGCTTTGCATCCAGGAGCGAGCCCACTCATCGCGGTCGAGCGAGTTGATGCGCGAAAGAATCTGCGCCACTTCAGCGGCATCAAAGCCATTGAGCGGATAGCGCTGCGCCTTGACCCGCTCGGTCACGGCCTCCTTGAGTTCAGGCCAGGTGCGGCCCGGGGCGATTTGCGCGCTTGCTGCGAGCGCGGCCAGCAGCAAGCTGGCCAGGGCGATGAGGCGTGTGATGTGAAGCACGGCTGTCTCCTGGATGTGTTTTAGTGGATGTTGCCGCTTGCCCAGAGCGGGCAAACCGGTGGCCCATTCTGACTTCAGCCCAATGACTCCAGGGGAATTCTTTATTTATCCATGTATTTTTACCATTGAACAGATAAAATGCATGAATGTTCGCCCGACAAGCTCAGCAAACCATCCTCCAGCTCTTGCAGCAATTCCCCGCTGTAGGACTGCTCGGGCCGCGTCAGGTCGGGAAAACCACGCTGGCTTTTGCCCAGCAGGCCATTTGGCCCCACGCGCTCTATCTTGACCTGGAATTGCCATCTGCACAAAGACAACTGGAAGACCCCGAGGCCTTCTTGATGGCGCACGCGCATCAACTGGTGATCCTGGACGAGGTGCAGCGCATGCCCGAGATGTTTGGTGTGTTGCGCGGCGTCATCGACCAGAGGCGGCGCATGGGCCAGGCTCACGGGCAGTTCCTGTTACTGGGCTCGGCTGCGGGTGTGCTGATGCAGCAATCGAGCGAAAGCCTGGCGGGTCGGGTGGCGTATGTGCAATTGCCTGCGCTGCAGTTGTCAGAGGTGTTCACGGGGCCGGTCGACGCATCGGGCGTCAATGCCCTATGGGTGCGCGGAGGCTTTCCCCTGTCGTGGTTGGCGTCATCCGAACAAGACAGCATGACCTGGCGAGAGGCGTTCATAACCACCTATCTGGAAAGGGACATCCCCAACTTGGGCCCGCGCATTCCCGCCACAACCTTGCGGCGTATGTGGACCATGCTGGCGCACCATCAAGGCGAATTACTCAATCAGTCCAAGCTGGCAGCCGCTTTGGCCCTGAGCGGGCAGACGGTCAATCGCTACATTGACTTGCTGTGCGATCTGATGCTGGTGCGTCGCTTGCCTGCTTGGCACGGCAATGTGGGCAAGCGCTTGGTTCGCTCCCCCAAGGTGTATGTGCGTGACAGTGGTTTGGTCCACGCCTTGCTGGGCTTGCCAGACCTCGATGGCGTGCTCAGCCATCCAGTGGCCGGATCGAGCTGGGAGGGCTTCGTGATCGAGCACCTGATCAACGCCGCACCGCTGGCACAGGCGAGCTTTTATCGCACCAGCAATGGGGCGGAGGTAGACCTGGTGCTGACCTTTCGCAATCAGCAAACCTGGGCCCTGGAGATCAAGCGCTCGAGTGCCCCGACCGTCTCGAGAGGATTTCATCAAGGGGCCCACGATGTGGGGGCCAGCCAGAAAATCCTGGTCGCCCCTGTTGATCGCGCCTATCCCACAAAAGAAAGCACCGAAGTGCTCGATGTGATGACGGCCATCGCCAGGGTCAGTGAACAAGACCGCCGAAGGGCGGCTTGACTGAGCCTAAATCCGGCAGTTGAACGCGCCCGAGTGCGGGGCTGCGGGGCGTGCTGGCAAGGCGCGAGGAGGCCGCAGGATCGCCCCCTGCAACGACGAGCAACGAAGCCAGCGCGCCGTGCAATCGGATGCGTAGCGGACTCACCCAAAAGCTGAGGTTTGACAAGGGCGAAAAGGTCATTCGCGACAAGACCTTTTGGGAGTAATTGAGCGGTCAACTGAATACGATTTAGGATCAAGCCTACGGCGCTGGCTGATCAAGCGGCGTCTTCAGCGCAAACAGCACCCGCTGCGGCGAGACATCGACCAGGCAGCGGGTGTGCCCCAGTGGGCATTCGCGCTCGAAGCAGGGCGCGCAATCGAGCGGGGGTTGGTAGTTGGCATCTCGCTTGAGCCAGATCACTTGCGCCCGATCGCTCAGGGGTGGGGTGTGCTCGGGGCTGGACGACCCGAACACCGCCACCTGTGCCACACCCAGGCCGGCGGCCACATGCATCAAGCCCGAGTCGTTGCTGACCAACACACGGGCCGAGGCGATCAGGCCGATGGCGTCCAGCAGCGAGGTCTGGCCAGCCAGGTTACGCACCTGGGGCGCCGCCGCAGCGATCTCCTCGCACAAGGCCTGCTCTTTGGTCGAGCCGAGCAAGAGCACTGGCGCATCGAGCGAGGCGGCCAGGGCCGCGAAGTGCCGCGCCGGCCAGCGCTTGGCTGGCCCGTATTCGGCCCCGGGGGCAAACACCACATGGCCGCCCGCCTCCAGGCCCAGTTTCTCCAGCGTGCGCGCCTGCTCGCCCTCGGGCCAGCGCAACTGCGGTCGGTCGCCGGCCACGTCGGTCTCGCCACTGAGGGCCGAGTACAAGGCCACCATGGGCGGACGCTTGGCCTTGGACGGGTTCTTCAGACGGTGGGTCAGCAGGCCCACCCGTGCCTCGCCAAGGTAACCCACACGGCGCGGGATGTCGGCCCACAGCGGCACCAGGGCACTCTTGAGCGAATTGGGCAGCACATAAGCGGTGTCAAAACGGCCCTTGAGCTGCTGGGCGATCTGCCGGCGGGCCCGCCACTGCAAGCCCCCGTGGGCGAAGGGCAGCTCGACGATCTCGGCCACCTGCGGCATGGCCTTGTAAACAGGCGCCACCCAAGGCAGCGCTGCCACCGTGAGCTGCTCGCCACGCGCGTGCAAGCGCCGCAGCAGCGGCTCGGTCATCACCGCGTCGCCGATCCACTGCGGTGCAATGATCAGGCTGCGGCCCGAAGCGGGGCTTGCCGTGGCCCGCTCAGTGGTGCGCGTGGAAATGCTCGCCGTCCTTGAGCCGATAGACGGTGCCGCAATAGGGGCAGCGGGCCGAGCCAGAGTTGGCCACATTCAGGTAGACCCGGGGATGGCTGCTCCACAAGGCCATGGCCGGGTTGGGGCAAAACACCCCGCCCTGGCTGTTGAGCTCGCTGGCCAGCAACTCGACGGTCTGGCCCTTGTCCTTGACTTGCATGGGTGTGCCTCCGCCTCGCCTGCTCAGACCGGGGCCAGCCAGGCCGAGTACTTGGGATTGCGGCCATTGACGATGTCGAAGAAGGCGGTCTGGATCTTCTCGGTGATGGGGCCACGGCTGCCGGCGCCCAATTGAATGCGGTCGAGCTCGCGAATGGGCGTGACTTCAGCGGCGGTACCGGTGAAGAAGGCCTCGTCAGAAATATAGATCTCGTCGCGGGTGATGCGTTTTTGCACCAGCTCCAGCCCCAGGTCCTTGCAGATGTGGAAGATGGTGTTGCGGGTGATGCCGTTGAGCGCACCGGCCGACAGGTCGGGCGTGTAGACCACGCCGTCCTTGATGACGAAGATGTTCTCGCCGGCGCCTTCGCTGACGAAGCCGGCCGAATCGAGCAGCAGGGCTTCGTCATAGCCCTCGTCCAGGGCCTCCATATTGGCCAGGATGGAGTTGGTGTAGTTGCTCACCGCCTTGGCCTGTGTCATGGTGATGTTGACGTGGTGACGGGTGAAGCTCGAGGTCTTGACGCGGATGCCGCGCTTCATGCCTTCTTCGCCCAGGTAAGCGCCCCAGGCCCAGGCCGCCACCATGATGTGGATCTTGTTGCCCTTGGGCGAGACGCCCAGCTTTTGCGAGCCAATCCAGGTCAGCGGCCGGATGTAGCAACTCTCCAGATTGTTCAGACGCACCACATCTTTTTGCGCCTGCATCACCTCTTCCAGGCTGAAGGGAATGTTCATGCGCAGGATCTTGGCGCTGTTGAACAGGCGCTGGGTGTGCTCCTGCAAGCGGTAGATGGCGGTGCCCTGCGCGGTCTTGTAGGCCCGCACGCCTTCAAAGGCGCCGCAGCCGTAGTGCAGGGTGTGCGAGAGCACATGGATCTTGGCATCGCGCCAGTCGACCATCTGGCCGTCCATCCAAATCTTGCCGTCGCGGTCGTCCATGGAAGCGGGAAGGGTGGCCATGTGCAAAGTCCTTTTCAACAATCGGTGGTGGGCGGTCGGGTTGGTCTCAAAACACCCGCCGGAAGGGCCATTTTAGGTCGGCGCCGGACCCTCGCCCGATGGAGCTGGCTCGGCCGACTCAGTCGGGGCCGGCGGGCGGTACATCTCGTGGCGCACCAGGCGGCCGCCTGCAAACACGCACTCGACCCAGGAATCGCTCGGATCGGTCCAGCGAAACACCTCCGGCTGGGCGTCTTTTTCGCTGCGCAACTGACCGAGCGCGCGCGTCATGGCAATCACATGCATGAGCGTCATGCCCGGCTTGAGCTTGGCATTGAGCATGACCGCGCTGCCCACGTAGCCGATGGGGCGCTGCGCCGCCCGCCGCAGGATGTGCATCAGCCGGGTGAAGTGCAGCATGGCCCACATGACCAGCAGCCCGCCGGCAGCGGCCACACCCATCCAGCTGTAGTAGTGATAGGCCAGCACCAGGACCGTCAGGGCCAAGGCCGGAATCAAGATGCGTTGGAAGTTCATGCACAGATTGTCGCAGCGGCTCAAGCGCCCTGCGGTCCTTGCTGCAAGCATCCGATCACCGTAGAGGCCCAAAACCGAAACCCTTTCCGCGACCAAAAAAAGAGCGCCGCCCCTTTGAAAGGGACGGCGCCCTTGCCTTCACCGCAGCAACTGCAAATTCAGCCCAGGAAAAAATCCCCGCCGATCACCCCGCCATCGATACGCGTCAGCACGATGGTGGCCGAGCGCGGACGAGCGCTCTTGGCGGTGGTCGCAGTCGCCGGGTTGCCGCTGCCGGTATTGCTGTAAGGCCAGCTGCTGGTCGGGCTGGCGATATTGGCCAGAGTCGTGTCTTCACCCGGATGCTGAATGTTGATGAACAGGGCCTTGCCGTCATAGGTTTCGGTGATGCCGGTGATCTCACACTCGATGGGCCCAGTCAGCAAACGCTTGAGTTCGCCGACTTTGCCCACCTTGGTGGATACGGTCTTGGTGGTGGTGCCTAAGGTGTTGGTCACCGAAACCGTGCTGCCGTCACCGACGGTGCCCGGGATGGCGGCCAGCAGCATGCAGGTGCTGCCC
>JAXITB010000033.1:0-13214 GCA_034680305.1 Polaromonas sp.
CGCAGGCCAGGGACCGGCCGGGCTGTCCGCCAGCGACCAGCCCGAAACACCAGACTGGCGCAGCAGCTCGCATCTGACCCGCACCGCGCTTTGCGTGGAAGTGCGCGATCCGGCTCGGGCGCACGGCCCGGCGCCTTCGGATCGCCGCGAGCCTGGCCAAGCGGTCACTGGCGCGCTTTATGTCTTCATGCCGCCGCTGGCGCGCCTGGAGGACTACCTCGAGCTGCTGCAGGCGGTCGAGAACACCGCGCGGGCGCTGAACATGCCGATCGTGCTTGAAGGCTACCCGCCGCCGCGTGATCCGCGCTTGAAGCTGCTGCAGGTCACCCCCGACCCCGGCGTCATCGAAGTGAACATCCATCCGGCCCACAGTTGGGACGAGTTGGTCGAGCACACCGAGTTCCTTTACCAGGCCGCACACCAAACCCGCCTGAGCGCCGAAAAGTTCATGACCGACGGGCGCCACACCGGCACCGGCGGCGGCAACCACTTTGTGCTGGGAGGCGCCACGCCGGCCGACAGCCCCTTCCTGCGCAAGCCCGAATTGCTGGGCAGCTTGATCGCCCACTGGCACAACCACCCTTGCCTGAGCTATCTGTTTTCAGGACTGTTCATCGGCCCGACCAGCCAGGCGCCGCGGGTGGACGAGGCCCGCAACGACCAACTGCGCGAGCTCGAACTGGCCTTGCAACAGATCGGTCAGCAGCGTCAGCAGCATGGCCAGGCCATGCCGCCCTGGCTGATCGATCGAACGCTGCGCAACATCCTGGTCGATGTGACCGGTAACACGCACCGCAGCGAGTTTTGCATCGACAAGCTCTACTCGCCCGACTCGAGCACCGGGCGCCTGGGCCTGCTGGAGCTGCGCGCTTTCGAGATGCCGCCGCACGCGCGCATGAGCATCGTGCAGCAGTTGCTGCTGCGCGCGCTGGTCAGCCGCTTCTGGCAGCAGCCCGTCCAGCCCCGGCTCAGCCGCTGGGGCACCGCCTTACACGATCGCTTCATGCTGCCGACCTTCGTGCGCATGGACTTCGAGGACGTGCTGCATGAGTTGCAAGCCTTCGGCTACGACTTTCCCATGGCCTGGTTCGAGCCCCATTTGGAGTTTCGCTTTCCACTGATCGGCCAGATTCATCACCGGGGCATGACGCTGAGCCTGCGTACCGCGCTCGAGCCTTGGCATGTGATGGGCGAAGAAGGCTCGGCGGGCGGCACGGTGCGCTATGTCGACTCATCGCTCGAGCGCATCGAGGTGCGGGTCAGCGGGCTCAATCATGAACGTTACGCGGTCACCGTCAATGGCCAGCCACTGCCGCTGCAAAACACCGGCACCGTGGGCGACTACGTGGCCGGCGTGCGCTTCAAGGCCTGGAATCCGCCCTCGGCGCTGCATCCGTCAATCGGCGTGCATGCCCCGCTGACTTTCGATCTGGTTGACACTTGGTCCGAACGCTCGCTGGGCGGCTGCCAATACCATGTGGCACACCCAGGCGGTCGCAACTACGACACACTGCCGGTCAACAGCTACGAAGCCGAGAGCCGACGCCTGATGCGGTTCTTCCAGATGGGTCACACGCCAGGACGTCTGGTGGTACCGCCCGTCAGTCACAACCCGGAGTTCCCAGTCACGCTCGACCTGCGCCACGGACCGATCGCCTGGCCAAGGGACTGAGACGGCCATGGTTGACCCGTTCGTTTTGCACGACCCAGGCTCGAAGGCGGCTGCCGGGTCAGGCCGAGGGGCCTTGCTGGCGCGCCCATGCAGGCATACTCGCTGATTGTGATTCCTCGCACGACTTCCTCGCCAGACAGTGCCAGCGCATGGCAACGGGCCGCGCCCGCTGCGGCCGGGCATTTTGACGAACTGCGCGGCAGCAGCACGCCAGCCAACGAAGTCGGCCGGGCGCCAGCCTGGCGGGCCTTCCTGGACCAGATGGAGGCCAGCAGTCCGGACGAGCTCAATCAGCGCCGAGAGCAACTGCAGCGCCTGATCCGCGACAACGGCGTGACCTACAACGTCTACGCCGACGCCGACGGACCGCAGCGGCCCTGGGCCCTGGACCTGTTCCCCATGCTGCTGGGCCCGCAAGACTGGGCCGAGATCGAAGCGGGCGTGCGCCAAAGGGCCAAGCTGCTGGCGGCCATCATGGCCGACGTCTATGGCCCGCAGCGGCTGACCCGGCAGGCCCTGCTGCCCGAGGCACTCGTCCGGGGGCATCCGGGATATCTGCGTCCGCTACACGGTCTGACACCGCAGGGGGGCACGCACCTGCACATTGCCGCTTTTGATCTGGCGCGCAGCCCGCAGGGCCGCTGGTGGGTCGTCTCGCAGCGCACCCAAGCCCCCTCAGGACTGGGCTATTTGCTGGAAAACCGCAACAGCATCTCCCTGCAATTTCCGCAAGCCTTCCAGAGCTTGGGCGTGCGCAGCCTGGCCAGTTCCTACAAGGCCTGGCTCGACGCCATGACCGCCGCCTGCCCCGACCTCGACGGCGGGCCCAAGCGCATGGTGCTGCTGACCTCCGGGCCTTACAACGAAACCTATTTCGAGCACGCCTATCTCGCGCGCTATTTGGGCCTGAGTCTGGTCGAGGGCAGCGACTTGCTGGTGCGCGGCGAGCGGCTGTATTTAAAGACCTTGGGCGGACTGGAGCCGGTGCATGGGGTGCTCAAACGCCTGGATGACGAGTTTCTTGACCCGCTCGAGTTACGCGCCGACTCCACACTGGGCGTGCCGGGGCTGCTGCAGGTGCTGCGCGCCGGCCAGGTGCTGATCGCCAATGCGCCAGGCTCGGCCTTCCTCGAGTCCCCCGCCCTGCTGGGCTTTTTGCCGGCCCTCAGCCAGGAGTTGCTCGGCCAGCCCCTGCAGTTGCCTTCGCTGGCCACCTGGTGGTGCGGGGAGCAGGCGGCCATGCAGGCCATGCTGCCGCAATTGCGCGAGTACGTGATCAAGCCAACCTACCCCAGCGGCCATGGCGAGTCGGTGATTGCGCGTGAGCTCAGCCGGCCTCGTCTGGACGAGTGGGCCGGCCGCATCATGCGTACGGGCGAAGACCACACGGTTCAGGCCTATATGCCCTTGTCGCAAACGCCCATCTGGCACCAGGGGACCATGGCCATGCGCTCGGCCCTGCTGCGGGTGTTTGCCCTGTCCGACGGCCGTGGCGGCTGGCATGTGCTGCCCGGCGCTTTGGCGCGCCTGGCCGGGCGCAGCGAGAACATTGCGTCCATGCAGCAAGGCGGCAGCAGCGCCGATGTCTGGGTCTTGGGTGGCAGCAAAGCGCCGGCAAGCGTCCAGGCCAGCGCAGAGCCCGCTCTTGCCGGCGCCAACGTACCAATCAGCCGCAAGAGCGCGATCAGCAGCCGGTCAGCCGAAAACCTGTACTGGCTGGGCCGTTACACCGAGCGCGCCGAAAACTCGGTGCGGCTGGCGCAACTGAGCTTGCAAGGCCTGCACGGCGAAGACCAGGACTCGGCAGCGCTCTTGGCCTGGCTGAGCCGGGTGGCGGTAGACAACGCTTTGGTGCTGCCTGGTGTGCCACCGGCCAACCAGTCACGCCGGGTGTTTGAGCGCGCCCTGGTGGCCAACTTGGCCGATCCGGCACAGGGCGCCAGCGTGGGCTTTACGCTGAAGTCCATGAAGAATGCGGCGGGCCATGTGAGAGAGCGCCTGTCCCAGAGCCAGTGGCAAACCCTGGTGCAGGCCGAGCACGACTTCAGGCAGCGATGCACCTCGCTGGCGACCGCGCCGGCGCGCGATCTGCCCGGGCCAGGCTACTCGGTCAGCGAGACCTTGCGGACTCTGGAGGCCACCAGCCAGATGTTGGCGGCCATCACCGGCGCGCAGACCGACCGCATGATGCGCGACGATGGCTGGCGCCTGCTGAGCATCGGCCGGCACATCGAACGCCTGGGCACACTGGCCTCGGCCCTGGCCCAGGGCCTGAACACTGGCGCAGTGCGTGACGAGGGTGGCTTTCGGGCCATGCTGGCCCTGTTCGACAGCACCATCACCTTCCAGGCCCGCCACCAGCAGCGCCGTGATCTGGCCGCCCTGCTGGACCTGCTGGTGCTCGACACCGACAACCCGCGCTCGCTGGCCTGGGTGGTGCAGACCCTGCGCTCGCGCCTGGCCAAGCTCGCTGGCGTGAGCCATCCTGGCCAAAGCGAGCTGGCCGCGCTGCTGAGCGAGCCGGCCTCCTGGCCCGAGTGGTGCCAGCCGGCCGCAGATGGCCAGCAGACCCTGGTCGAGCAAGAGCTGCGCGCCCTGGCCCAGAGCGCCTGGTCCCTGTCGGAACAAGTCAGCCGCCGGTATTTCAGCCATGCGGCCGATAACCGCAGCGTGGGAGCCTGAGGACGCGCCATGCTTCTGCAGGTTCTGCACGAGACCCGTTACGACTACATCGCGCCAGTGGAAAACGCGCAGCATGTCGCACACCTCCAGCCCTTGGACCATGCCGGGCAGGCGCTGCTGAGCCACCGGCTGCAGATCAGCCCTGAGCCGGCCCAACGGCGAACGGTCCCTGATGTCTACGGCAACAGCCGCACTTACTTCAGCCTGCACAGCAGCCACGACCGGCTGGTGGTGCTGGCCGAATCGGTGGTGCGGACTGCAGCCCTGCCAGCGCCCGACCTGAAGCAAACCGTGGCCTGGGAGAAGCTACGCCAGCACTGCCAATACCAAGCCGGCGCCCCCTGGGATGCGGCCATCGAGTTTGCATTTGGATCCCCTTGGGCGCCCCGCGACGAGGCCTTCGCTCAATGGGCCCGTCCCAGCTTCAGCGCAGGCCGCCCCATTGGCCAGGCCGCCTGGGACCTGATGCAACGCATCCACCGCCAGATGCGCTACGAAAGCCTGAGCACCGAGGTCAACACCCCTGCGCTGCAAGCCCTGCGGCAGGGAAAGGGGGTGTGCCAGGATTTCGCGCATATTTTGGTGGCCTGCTGCCGGTCGCTGGGCCTTCCAGCCCGCTATGTGAGCGGCTATGTGCTGACCCTGCCGCCACCGGGTCAAGCCCGCCTGATCGGCTGTGACGCCTCCCACGCCTGGGCCCAGGTGTATTGCCTGCCGTCCGGCACAGACGGCCAGGTCGATGCCGGGCGCCCTGGCTTCTGGTTGGACCTGGACCCGACCAATGACCGCCTGGCTGGGCCGGACTATGTGAGCGTGGCCACCGGCCGCGACTTCCTGGATGTCTCGCCCCTGCGCGGTGTGATCCGAGGCGGCAGCAGCCACCGCCTGAGCGTGGCAGTGACCGTTGCGCCGCTTGATCCGGCTTCGGCGCTTCACACGGCCCTGACGCTTGAGCACCGTGCCAACCGCAAGGGCACCGAGCCATGACCGCATCGCCCTCATGGACAGCCCTAGGCTGCAGCGGGCACGACTTGTAGTAAAAACAGGCACCCGCAACGATTTGCGTGTCGCGCCAGCAGGCGCGTCCATCCACAAGAATGACCCTCTACAAGGAGATGAGCCATGAGTCGTCGTGAATTTCTCACCAAGGGTGGTGCTGCCGCAGTGGCCGCTGGTGCAGCCAGCCTGTCAGCGCCGGCCATTGCCCAGTCGGATGTGATCCGCTGGCGCTGCGCCTCGAGCTTTCCCAAAAGCGTTGAAGTGCTTTTTGGAACGGCCGAATTGATTGCCCGGCGAGTTGGCCAAATCACCGGCGGCAAATTTCAGATCAGCGTGCACGCAGCTGGCGAAATCGTGCCTCCGCTTCAAGTTCTCGACGCAGTGGAAAAGGGCACGATCGAGTGCAATCAGACCGCCCCCTATTACTACATCGGCAAAGATCCAGCCTGGGCGATTGGCACCTGCGTGCCCTTCGGCTTGAATAGCCGCCAGTACAACGCCTGGTGGATGCACGGTGGCGGCGAGAAGCTGTTCAACGACTACACCCGCGAGGTCGGCGTGGTCAACCTGCTGGCGGGCAATACCGGCTCACAGATGGGCGGCTGGTTCAAGCGGGAAATCAAGGATGCGGCCGACCTCAAAGGCCTGAAGTTCCGCACCGGCGGGATGGGCGGCCAGGTGCTGGCCAAGCTCGGAGTCGTGACCCAGCAATTGCCGGCAGGCGAAATTTATTCGGCACTGGAAAAAGGCACCATCGATGCCGCCGAGTTCACAGTGCCGGCAGACGACGAGAAGCTGGGCCTGAACAAGGTGGCGCGTTACTACTACTACCCCGGCTGGAACGAGGGCTGCGCGGCGCTGGGCTTTCAGGTCAATCTCAAGGCCTATAACGCGCTGCCCGAAGCCTACCGCTATGCCTTGCATGTGGCCACCGCAGAGGCCAACACCTGGATGCAGGCGCGCTACGACGCACTCAACCCGGCCGCCCTCAAGCGGCTGGTCCAGGGCGGCGCCGTGCTGCGTCCCTTCCCGCAGTCGGTCCTCGAAGCGTGCTTCAAGGCCAACCAGGAGCTGATGGCAGAAGCCTCGGCCAAGAGCGCAGCTTTCAAGCGCATGTACGAGCACATGCTGGCCTTCCAGCGCGACCAGGTGGCCTGGTTCCGCGTGGCCGAGGACAGCTTTGACTCCTTCGTGGGCCGTCAGAAGATCTGAGCGCCCTGCGTTCACCAAGAAAAAGGCCTCCTTCGGGAGGCCTTTTTCATGGGGGCCTCAAAAGTCAAGCAGGCTCAAACCCACGCTGAGCACGGTGCGCCTGAAGTTGTAGTCCGTCAGACTGTCGCCATACCCGCTGAACAGCTGGGTGTGCAGGCGCAAATCGTTTGTCCCCAAGGCCGGCGCCAGTGCCTTGAACCACTCCAGTCGCGCCGAGCCCCGGCCTGCATCGCGCAGGGCATGTCTGAGGGTCAGACTCAGGCCATGGTCGCGGTTGATTTGCCAGCCCAGGCGCAGCTCGGCACGGCCCATGCCATCGTCCATGCCAGGGTTGTCGTCATCCGGGCTGCGCTCACTGAACCGATGCCAGAGCCTGGCGTTGACGAGCCAACGATCGTCAAGGTCGGCACCGGCCATCAGGTAGGTCCGATTCCAGCTGCGCGACAGCGGCAGACCCTGCCCATTGGACTGGTGCGCCACACCCAGCCCCGCATAGCGCAGGCGCCAGCGCGCGGGCAAGGCCAGATCGAGGGGATAGACATAAATGAACTCGGGCTCGTGGTCGGTGGCGCGAAAGGGGCGCGACAAATGGCCGCTGAACAGTTGCCAGTACGACTGCTGGGTGTAGGCAAACCACAGCGAGTCCTTGCGCTGCGGATCATCGCGGGTGAGTAAGCCGGTGGCGATCTTGGTGCGAACCGACAACTGAACGCGCATTTCGGTGGTGCGGTAATCGGTCGCGGCCGTGGCGCTGCGACCGGGCGATGGCGAACTCGGCGCCCGGTTGACCTGGTCGGCCTGCACCAGCGACACCGACAAGGGACGATAGCCCCGCAAATGGAAGGTTCCACAGTCGGTTTGTCGCGTCAGTTCCCAAAACCGCGACCAGACCCCATGCTGCCGATCTTTGCAGGCAGCCTGTGACGGCGATGCGACTGCCCGGAGCCCAGCTTCGGTCACGGCACTCAAGGGACGGGCAGGTCCAGGACCGGCGACGGGCTCGGTGCTGCCCACAACCCTTGCCCAATCTTCGCCGCGACCGGCCAGGCGGTCATAGCAGGCCAGCCTCTGGGCATCGTCCGAAGTGGCTGCGCAAGTCTGCAGTGCCGGCGCCGAGCCGCTCAAGGCCATGCAGGGCAGGAGCGCCCCCAGCACCGCCATCATGGCCTGCCCGAGCCCAGAGCCGCGGGCCCTGACCCCAGTCAAGCGGTGTGTTGCCATCACTTGCTCTTGAAATAATCTGCCGGATCGACGGCGGCGCCGGAGCTTTGGCCAGCCGCTGAACCGGCACCCCCGCCTGAGGCGGCGGGTGGCTCTTCCACACGGATCTCCACGGCATCGAGGTTACCCCCGACGGGCTTGTCGAGCATTCCCGTGACGATCTCGGGGTAGAAAATCAAGACACCGACCAGCAGCAGTTGCAACACCACCCAGGGAATGGCACCCATGTAAATGTCGCTGCTCTTGATCGATGGTGGTGCAATCCCGCGCAAGTAGAACAGCGCAAAGCCAAACGGCGGGTGCATGAAGGAGGTCTGCATGTTCACGCAGATCAGCACCCCAAACCAGACCAGATCAATGCCGAGTTTGTTGGCCATGGGCACCAACAGCGGCACGACGATAAAGGCGATCTCGAAGAAGTCGAGAAAGAAAGCCAGCACAAAGATCATGATGTTGACCATGATCAGGAAGGTCACCGCATCGTCGGCGCCGACGGCAGTGAACAAATGCTCAACCCAGATCGCGCCGTCGACGCCCTGGAACACCAGAGTAAAGACGGTCGCGCCAATCAGGATGAAGATCACCATCACGGTGATCTCCATGGTCGACTCCATGCCCTCACGCACCATCTTCCATTGCAGTCGGCCATGCAATGCCGCCAGCAAGATGGCGCCAACCACGCCCATGGCACCGGCCTCAGTGGGAGTAGCCAGACCCACAAAAATGGTACCCAGCACAATGAAGATCAGGACGGACGAGGGCAGTACGCCCATGGCCACTTTACTGGCCAGGGCCCAGCCGCGCAGCGTACGCGCCTCGGGTGGCAAGGGGGGCATGGACTTGGGCCGCAGTAAAGAGAGCACAAAGATGAAGGCCACGAAAATCAGGATCTGCGCCAGGGAGGGACCAACCGCACCGAGGTACATGTCGCCCACCGACTTGCCCAATTGATCGGCCAACACGATCAGCACCAAAGACGGCGGGATCACCTGCGTGATGGTGCCCGAGGCCGCGATCACACCAGTGGCCAGTCGCGGGCTGTAACCGTAACGCTGCATGATGGGCAAGGCGATCACGCCCATGGCGATGACCGAGGCCGCCACCGTGCCAGTGATGGCTCCCAGAATCGCACCGACCACGATCACGGCGTAGGCCAGACCGCCTGGCAGCCCGCCAAAGAGTTGGGCAAAGCCCTCCAGCAGATCCTCCGCCAGGCCACTGCGCTCCAGGATAGCGCCCATCAAGGTGAAAAAGGGAATAGACAGCAGCAACTCATTGGCCAGGATACCAAAGACGCGATAGGGCAAGTTGGCCATGAACTGCGTGGGAAACAGCCCCAGCTCGATGGCCACCAAGCCCGAGCTCAGGCCCAGCGCAGCCAAGGAAAAGGCCACCGGTAGCCCCAACAGCAAAAACACCACCAGCGCGGCGAACATCGCCGGAGCCATGAAATCAATCGGGTTCATGGCTACTGCAGTGGCCTCTCGTAGTGGGTATCGAGCGCGATAGCGCCACGCAAGGCCGCCACCCGCTTGATGATTTCCGACAAGCCCTGTAAGGCCAGCAGACCAAAGCCAACCGGCATCAGCAACTTGACCGGCCAGCGGATCAGGCCGCCGGCGTTGGCCGAAACCTCATTGATCTGCCAGGCCTCCAAAAACCAGGGCCAGGAATAAATCACCATGAAGTAGCAAAACGGCAGCAAAAAGGCCAGAAGGCCGGCCAAGTCAAGCCAGGCACGCTGGCGATCATTGAGCCTGGCGTAAAACAAGTCGACTCGGATGTGCCCGTTTTTGTTGAGCAGGTGTGGCGCGCCCAGAAGGACGGTGGCCCCAAACATGTACCACTGCAACTCCAGCCAGGCGTTGGAGGACAGGTCCAGCGCATAACGCGAGAGGGCATTGCCGGCAGACACCAGCGCGCAGATCAGCACCAGCCACAGGGCCACCACTGCGGCCCAGCGACTCAAGGTATCAATCTGACGAGCCAGAGCGAGTAAATTTTTCACAAATAAGGCCATTCCAGATTGGCACAGAAGCCGTCAAATGGCTGCCATGCGGTCGGGGGAAGAGGCACAATGCCAGTCTTTATTCTACTGACCCGATGCGCTGGCCCGGGTCAATTCACTGTCACCCCCCGCATTGAACTGCCCACACGCCCATGAGCCATCCTGACGAACAACTCAAAGCCCTGAACATCACATTGCCGCCGGTAGCCGTACCGGCAGCGGCCTATGTTCCCTTCGTGCAAACCGGCTCGCTGATTTTTCTCAGTGGACACATCGCCAAAAAGGACGGCAAGCCCTGGGTTGGCCAACTCGGTAAAACCATGGGTACCGACGAAGGCAAGCAGGCTGCCCGAGCCATTGCCATCGACCTGATGGGCACGCTCAAGGCGGCCCTGCAGACCCAAGGCAAAGACCTGGGCAGCGTCAAACGCATCGTCAAGGTGATGAGCTTGGTCAACTCCACGCCCGAGTTCACCGAGCAACACCTGGTGACCAACGGCTGCAGCGAGTTGCTGGCTCAGGTCTTCGGGTCGGCCGGCGCGCATGCCCGCAGCGCCTTCGGGGTGGCCCAGATTCCCATGGGCGCCTGTGTCGAGATCGAGATGATCGTCGAAGTGTCCTGAGGGCCGCCCTGCGTTGGCCGGACTCAGGGCTGGCCCGGCCAGAAGCGCGCAAACTGGCCAGCCAGATAGGCCTCGGCGCCTTCGAGCATGTGATATCGAAAGGCCTCTGCCGCAGGCGCCAGATACTTGCCCTGGGCATGCACCAGGTTCCAAGCCCGCACCACCGGCGCGCCCTGTACATCGAGCACTGCAATCAGGCCATGCCTGAGCTCCAGCCCGATCGTGTGCAAGGACAGAAAGCCCAGGCCCAAACCGGCCATGACAGCCTGTTTGATCGTCTCGTTGCTCTGCAACTGGATCTTCAGGCGCGGCTCGACATGACTGGCCTCAAAGAACATGCGCATGGCCGCGCGGGTGCCCGAGCCAGGCTCGCGGACGATGAAGTCATGGGCGCGCAAGTCGTCCACCGAGATACGCTCGCGTTGGGTCAGTGGATGGCCGATGTCGGCCACAAACACATGGGGGTGGGCCGCAAACGGCTCGGCGCGCATTTGCAACTCCGCTGGAGGCCGGCCCATGACTGCGATGTCGACCTCCCCACTCTGGAGCATCTGAACCAGTTGATCCCGGTTACCGATGGCAATCTGCACATCGACCCCCGGGTGACGCTCGCGAAACTGGGCGATCAGCCGCATCATGAAGTATTTGGCGGTACTCACAAAACCGATGGTCAGGCGGCCCGATTCGGCCCTTCGCAGACGCGAGGCGGCATCTTCAGCGTCCTTGGCCGTGGCGAGAATGCGCCGAGCGTAGACCAGCATGTATTCGCCAGTCGTTGTCAGACTGACTTTTTTGCCTTGACGCTCGAATAAAGGCAGACCGACATGACCCTCCAACTCCTTGACCTGCATGGTCACCGCCGGCGGAGTCAGATGCAGCGCCTCGGCCGCCCGCACAAAGCTCAGGTGCCGAGCCACCTCACTGAACACCCTTAACTGTCGAAAGCTCGCGTTCTTCATTCAGTTTTAACTTAATCAAAACAGCAGATAGTTTGAATTTACCTTATCTTTAAATCTCCATAAAGTCGCGGTCATACCCCCCGACCCCTTATGGAGGCACCCATGACCGAGCCGAGCACGGAAATCACCGACATGAAAAAGCGCTACAGCGCTGGCGTTCTGAAATACAAGCAAATGGGCTACTGGGTCCCCGACTACCAACCCAAAGACACCGATACCTTGTGTCTGTTTCGCATCACCCCCCAAGATGGGGTGGACCCACAGGAAGCCGCAGCGGCGGTGGCTGGCGAGTCGTCCACCGCCACCTGGACCGTGGTCTGGACCGATCGGCTGACCGCCTGCGACAGCTACCGGGCCAAGGCCTACCGGGTGGAACCGGCACCAGGACGGCCGGGGGAATACTTTGCCTGGGTGGCCTATGACCTGATCCTGTTCGAAGAGGGATCGATCGCCAACATGACCGCCAGCCTGATCGGCAATGTGTTTTCTTTCAAGCCACTGAAAGCGGCTCGACTGGAGGACATCCGCATTCCGGTGGCCTATGTCAAGACCTTCAAGGGGCCACCGACCGGGCTGATCGTCGAGCGTGAGCGGCTGGATAAGTTCGGCCGACCTCTTCTGGGCGCCACCACCAAACCGAAGCTGGGGCTGTCGGCGCGCAACTACGGCCGGGTGATTTATGAAGGCCTCAAGGGCGGGCTGGACTTCATGAAGGACGACGAGAACATCAACTCGCAGCCCTTTATGCACTGGCGTGACCGCTTTCTGTACGTGATGGATGCGGTCAACAAAGCGCAGGCGGTGACCGGCGAGGTCAAGGGTTCCTACTTGAACGTGACCGCCGGCACCATGGAAGCCATGTACGAGCGTGCCGAATTGGCCCGCGACCTGGGCAGCGTGGTCATCATGGTGGATTTGGTCATCGGATGGACCGCCATTCAGTCCATGGCCGAATGGTGCCGCAAGAACGACATGATCATGCACATGCACCGCGCCGGACATGGCACCTACACCCGGCAGAAAAACCATGGTGTGAGCTTTCGGGTGATCGCCAAGTGGTTGCGCCTGGCCGGTTGCGATCACCTGCACACTGGCACCGCAGTGGGCAAACTCGAGGGCGACCCGCTGACCGTACAAGGCTACTACAACGTCTGCCGCGACAGCTACACCCGCACCGACCTGCCGCGCGGCCTGTTCTTCGACATGGACTGGGCCGACACCAAGAAGGTGATGCCGGTGGCCTCAGGCGGCATCCATGCAGGCCAGATGCACCAACTCATTGACCTCTTTGGTGACGATGTCATCCTGCAATTTGGTGGCGGCACCATCGGTCACCCTCAGGGGATACAGGCCGGTGCTGTGGCCAATCGGGTGGCCCTGGAAGTCATGGTCAAGGCGCGCAATGAAGGCAAGGACATCTTGCACGAAGGGCCGGACATTCTGCGGCGAGCAGCTACCCACTGCGGCCCGCTGAGGGCCGCGCTGGACACCTGGGGGGACATCAGCTTTAACTACCAGTCCACCGACAGCAGCGACTACCAGGTCGCGGCCAGCGTGGCCGCCTGAACCTCGAAGGAAACCGCATCATGATGAGTAACCCCACCGGCCGCCTGACCCAAGGCCAGTTCAGTTTTCTGCCCGACCTCACAGACGCCGAGATCGCTGCCCAGCTGCGTTACGGTCTGACCAAGGGCTATGCCTGGAGCATTGAATACACCGACGACCCCCATCCACGCAACACTTACTGGGAAATGTGGGGCATGCCCATGTTCGACCTGCAAGATCCAGCCGGCGTGATCATGGAGCTCAAATCCTGCCGCAACGCTTTCCCGCGCCAC
>JAXITB010000034.1:0-13187 GCA_034680305.1 Polaromonas sp.
CGGCGCCAACAAGCCACAAACCACGTTAAACAGGGTTGACTTGCCCGCGCCATTGGGCCCGATCACCGCCAGGCACTGCCCCTGTTGAAGTTCAAGGTCAACACCCCGCAAGATGGGTGTGGCACCCAAGGTGCGCGCCAGGCCGTCAATTTGCAGCACCGGCCTCATGCCCTGCCTCTGCCAACTGACCATGCGGCCCAGCCCAGGGCCGTGGCGCTCAAGGCGATCAGCCAATGCCAGGGCGACTGCGCGTCCAGCGCCAAGCCCAGATAAGAGGTGACGGGGCCCAGGGTGCTGACCAGGCGCCACTGGTAAGCCATTTCCACCGCTGCGCCCGCGCCGAGCAGGGCCACGAACAAGGCCAGTGCCCGGTGGGGCGCCTGTCGCACGAATGGCCACAGCCGGGGCAAGGCCGGCCCCAGGCCTTGGGGGGCCACCAGCAACACCATCAGAAAAAGCAGACCCAAGTAAAGCAGCCAGCCCGACGTCCATGACGAGAGCACCACCGTGCCCAGAACCATCAGCACCCCCGCCACCAACGCGCCACTGAAGTGGCTCAGCCCGCCGATCACGGTGAACATGAGGACCAATGCCGAGCGATGGCTGGCCAGTGCATCGGTGCTGACGAATTCGTTGAGCAAGGCCAACAGGCCACCGGCCACGCCCGCCAGAGCGGCGGCCACCACAAAGCACACCTGACGAATGCGACGCGGGTCATGCCCCAGGCACGAAACACGCACAGGCTGGTCTCTCACCGCGTTGAGCAATCGCCCGAAGGGGCTGCGCAGGATGGCGCGAATCAGGGCGATGACCGCCAGGGCATAGACCAGGGTCAGCAGGTAGACCTGCCAAGTGGGCCCCCAACTGGGCCCCCACCCCCCGGCACCGGCACTGCGATTGGCCCCGATACCGGCCTCGCCGCCAAACCAGTTGGGCAGCATCTGGGCCATCACCCACACCAACTCGCCCAGCCCGAGGGTGATCATGGCAAAAGCCATGGACGAATGATGCCGCGTGGCCAGCCAACCCAAGGGCACGGCCACGGCCGCGACCGCCAAGCCAGCGGCCAGAGGCACCAGGGCCATGGGCCAATGCAGACCTGCCTCGATCGCCCGCATCAGGTGCACCGCCGCAAAGGCGCCCAACCCACTGTAGGCCGCATGGCCAAAGCTGACCATGCCCCCCTGCCCCATGAGCAGCCAGTAACTCAGACACAAGATGATGGCCGCACCGATCTGGGCCAGCAAACTCAGACTCTGGCTTCCCGCCACGGCGGCGATGGCGACCAGGATCAGCACCGCCGGCAGGAGCAAGCGCATCGGGGCCATCATGTACGCCGCCCCATCAACCCCAGGGGCCGCACCGCCAACACCAGCACCATCAGGGCGTAAGGCAGCATGGGCGCCAACTGACTGACCTTGATCTGAGCCAGCGCCCCGCCGGCAGGCAGGCCCAGCCACTGCCCAACAGGAGCGTCGAGCCCCACCGCAAAGGTCTGCAGGCAGCCAATGAGCAGGCAGGCCAGCCAAGCACCTCTGAGTGAGCCCAGGCCGCCGACCACGATCACCACAAAAAGAATCGAGCCGATGGTCGCGGCCATGCCAGGCTCGGTGACGAAGGCGTTGCCGCCCAGCGTGCCCGCCAAACCGGCCAAACCGCAGCCTACGGCAAACACCAGCGCGTGCAGGCGCGGGACGTCATGACCCAGCGCCTGCACCATCTGCGGGTGCGTGAGCGCAGCCTTGAGCACCAAGCCCAGCTGAGAGACACGCAGGAAAATGGCCAAGCCCAGCAAGACAGCCAGAGCCACGCCCATGATGAAGACCCGATAAGCCGGCAACGGCAGCCCGGCGACCTGCCAGATCACGCCATCGAGGCCAGCCGGCACCCGGTAATCCACCGGGCCGCTGCCCCAAATCAGTTGCACGGCTTCCAACATCACCATGGCCAGACCGAAAGTCACCAGCATTTCCGCGACATGTCCATGCCGCCGCACAGGTCGCAAGAGCTGTCGCTCAAAGAGCGTGCCCAGGCCAGCGGTGAACAAGGGGGCCAGCGCCAGGGCCCACCAGAATCCGATCTGCTGGCTCATTGCGTAGCCCAGATAGGCGCCTAGGGCATAGAAGGCCGCATGCGCAAAGTTGAGCACGCCCAGCAAACTGTAGATCAGGGTCAAGCCACTGCAGAGCAAAAACAGCAGCAGGCCGTAACTCAGACCGTTGAGCAGGGAAAGCAGGAAAAAATCCATGCGGGTGTCCGTAGAAGGACCCCGATTGTTCACCAAGCCAATGCGGACCTGCCTGCGGCGAGGCGCTCGATGGCCCTGGCATGGGCAGCTGCCCAGTTGGCCGACACGGCGCATCGCACGGCTTGCCGGGTGACTTGAGGCGGACGCAAGCGCCCGCCCGGTGCCCAAGGCTAACTCAGTGCCTCATGCTGACGCAGGAAAATCGCAGCGCAGCCGTGCGCCGCCAGAGCGCGAATGACCGGATCGGCCCGCTCGATCTGCTGCAGGGCCCGCTCCACCGGTACAACGCGTGCGTTGATGTCTTGCGCGGCCGTGAATGTCCAGGCAAACGGGCGGCCGGTGAGGGCCTCGGCCAAGCCGATGACGCAGCCTTGACCCAACTCCATGACTTGCGTCCCCCAACTTGCGCGAACTTTGCCCGAGACCAGCATCACCGCCAGCCCGGTGTGCTCCTGACCAGGCTGCCCCAAGACCTCGCCGCCGCGAAACACCCGCACCGGCAGTTGCTCGCCCACTTGCATCTGCAGGCACATCAGTTGCTCGGCGCTCAGTGGCTCGGCCGGCGACGGGCTCTTGGCGTCGAGCACGAGTCGCTGCAACTCCGGGCCGGTGTAGGTGCGCTCGCCCATCAAGGCGAAGGACGGCGGCAACTGGCCGGCGGCGGTCTGCCAGGCCAGTTCGCGGGTTAAGTGGTGCTGCAGGCTCAGGCCCATGAGCACGGCCGGCAACAGCGTGGTGTCAGCGGCCAGGCGCTGGCGCAGTGAGGCACTGTTGATCAGCACCACCCTCACCTGGCCGGCCGCGTGGACCGTTTCGGTGTGCAGGCCGTCGTTAAACAGGCAATGCTCGGCCAGAACCTGCCCAGGGCGCACGGTGCAGTCCAGGCCCTGGTCCAGGCGATCAGACACCCGAAGTAGCCCCTCAAGAAGGATGAACAAATGCTCCGATTGCTCGCCCCGGCGGTAGAGCACGGCCCCGTCCTCGTAGGTGCGCACCGGCCCCATGGATTCATCGGCCAGCAGCGCGGCCTTCAGTGGGCTGACCTGTGGCGCGGCCGCAGCGGCGGGGCCTGCAGGCTGGCTGGTGTCGATCTGGCTGAGCACTTCGCGCTGCGGGCGCCTGGCGGCCTTGAGCTGGGCCAGCGCGGCTTTGTCCAAGGCTTCGGGCGCTTGCCCGCCCAATTGAGCCAGTTGAGCCAGGGCGCGGCCGAGTTCGACTTCAAGGACGCGCGCCAACCAGGAGTCGACAAATCCGACCGGCGGCCGACCCGATTCCATGAAAAAACGCTCCGCCGCATCGGTGCGGGGAGTCAACGAGCTGGGACCGTTGGGTTTCGTCATAGAGCGAACCCGTTCCAAGACACTAGAGGCAAGCAAGACATGGCGTACGAAAGGATCGGTCGGAAAAACCGGAAAACCGGTTTTTAACACAAGAGAATGCCTTTCCTGCCAGCGACCCGACCTGGCTTGGGGCAAGCAAGGCCGTCCCGCCGGATCAGAGTCCCGGCAGTCGGTAGTCTTTGAGCAATTCGCGCAGTCGGGTCTTCAAAATCTTGCCGGTCGCCCCCAAAGGAATGGCATCGACAAACACCACATCGTCCGGAATCTGCCATTTAGCGATCTTGCCCTCGTAGAAGGCCAGCAATTCTTCACGCGTGATCTGAGCCTCGGGCTTTTTGACCACCAGGACAATGGGCCGCTCGTCCCACTTGGGATGCGGCATGCCCACGCAGGCCGCCATCGCCACCGCGGGGTGGGCGACCGCCAGGTTTTCAATGTCGATCGAGCTGATCCACTCACCGCCCGACTTGATCACGTCCTTGCTGCGGTCGGTGATCTGCATGTACCCATCGGCATCGATCATGGCCACGTCGCCGGTGGGGAACCAGCCGTCTACCAAAGGGTCGCCGCCTTCGCCCTTGAAATATTCGGAGATCACCCAGGGCCCCCGCACCAACAAGTTACCGAAGGTGCTGCCGTCCCAGGGCAGTTCCTGGCCGGCGTCGTCAACGATCTTCATGTCCACACCAGGCACGGTTCTGCCTTGCTTGAGCCGAATACCCAACTGCCCCTCTTCAGGCAGGCTCAAATGCTTGTTTTTAAGGGTGCAGACCGTCCCGACCGGGCTCATCTCGGTCATGCCCCAAGCGTGCAGCACATCAACGCCGTAGTCTTCGCGGAAGGCGCGGATCATGGCCGGCGGGCAAGCGGCGCCACCGATGACCGTGCGCTTGAGCGTCGAAAAGCGCAGACCGGCCGGCTTGAGATGCCCAAGCAGCATTTGCCAAACCGTGGGCACACCGGCCGCATAGCTCACCTGTTCGGATTCCATCAGTTCGTAGACCGATTTGCCGTCCAGCCCTGCCCCGGGGAAAACCAGCTTGGCGCCGGTCAAGGCCGCTGCATAGGGAATGCCCCAGGCATTGACATGGAACATCGGAACCACCGGCAAGACGCAGTCTCGGGCCGACAGGCCCATCGAATCGGGCAAGGCCACGGCGTAGGCGTGCAGGAGCGTGGAGCGATGGCTGTAGAGCGCGCCTTTGGGGTTGCCGGTGGTCCCACTGGTGTAACACATGGTCGAGGCCGTGTTTTCGTCAAAGCTCGGCCAGGCGTAGCGGCCATCGTGCGGGGCAATCCAAGACTCATAGCTTTGCAGATTCGGGATGCCGCTGTCCTTGGGCAGGCGGTCTTCGTCGCACAGGGCGATGTAGTGGCGCACCGTGCTGCACTTGGCGTGAACCGCCTGCACCAGAGGCAGGAAACTCAAATCGAAGCACAGCACCTGGTCTTCGGCATGGTTGGCGATCCAGGCGATCTGGTCCGGGTGCAGCCGCGGGTTGATGGTGTGCAGCACCCGACCCGAGCCGCTGACCCCAAAGTACAACTCGAAATGACGGTAGCCATTCCAGGCCAGGGTGGCGATTCGATCGCCAAAAGCCAGCTTCATCGCGTCAAGCGCTTGGGCCACCCGTCTTGAGCGGACAGCCGCGTCCCGGTAGGTGTAGCGGTGAATGTCGCCCTCGACACGGCGGGAAACGATCTGCGCGTCGCCGTGATGCCGCTCGGCGTGTGTGATCAGGGAAGAAATCAGCAGGGGCTGGTTCTGCATCAAACCTAACATGATGATGAGCCTTCAATGAGATGAAAAAAGTCCAATCGGAAGCCCCCGATCATGCAACAGTCGGCCGCGATGCGGCCATGGGGATTGCCCCAGCGTGGCGGCCCAGGCCTCGCGCCTGGGCCACAATCGCCCCAATGCTGGATACCGAAACCCCTGCCGCCAATGCCGCCGCAACGGGGCGTCCCCTGTGGCGCCCGGCTTTGGCGGCGCTGGGCGATGCTTTTTTCAGCCCGGTTCAGCCCCAAGCCTTAAAGCAGCCGCATTGGATCGACCGCAATGCCGCACTGGCCCGTGAGCTGGGTCTGAGTGAAGCATGGCTGGCCTCCCAGGAGGCGCTCCTGGCCTTCTCCGGCTGCGCGGTGCCGCCGGACTGCCAGCCGGTGGCCAGCGTCTACAGCGGTCACCAGTTCGGTCACTGGGCCGGCCAGTTGGGCGATGGCCGCGCCTTGCTGCTGGGCGAATTGGAAACGCCCACCGGCCCGATTGAAGTACAGCTCAAAGGCGCCGGTCGCACGCCCTACTCGCGCATGGGCGACGGCCGCGCGGTGCTGCGCTCGTCCATCCGCGAGTACCTGTGCAGCGAAGCCATGCACGGCCTGGGCATCCCCACCACACGGGCGCTATGCCTGACCGGCTCGCCCAGTGCGGTGCTGCGCGAAGAGGTGGAAACCGCCGCTGTGGTCACGCGCACGGCGGCCAGCTTCATCCGCTTCGGCCACTTTGAGCATTTCTGCCATACCGGCCAGCACGAAGCGCTCAGGCGCCTGGCCGACCATGTGATCGACCGCCATTACCCCGAATGCCGCCACGCCGCCAAGCCGGTGGTGGCCCTGCTCGAAGCAGTGGTCGGGCGCACTGCCGAGTTGCTGGCGCAGTGGCAAGCCGTTGGCTTTTGCCATGGCGTGATGAACACCGACAACATGAGCATCCTGGGCCTGACCCTCGATTACGGGCCGTTTCAGTTTCTCGATGCCTTTGACCCTGCACACATTTGCAACCACTCAGACACCGGCGGGCGCTACGCCTATGGCAACCAACCGAGCGTGGCTCACTGGAACCTGTTTTGCCTGGGCCAGGCCCTCATGCCCCTGATCGGTCAACCCGACGACGCACTCGGTGCGCTCGATACCTACAAGGCCACTTTTGAGTCTGCGATGCTGCGCCGCTACCGCGCCAAACTCGGCTTGATCGATGCACCGCGGCCTGGCGACGAGGCGCTGATCGACGGCCTCATGCCCCTGATGACCCAGGACCGGGTCGACCACACCATCTTCTGGCGTCGCCTCTGTGACTTTGCCCAGCAAGCCGAGCCGGTGCGCGACCTGTTCATCGACCGCCCTGCTTTCGACGCCTGGGCCGAAGGCTATCGCCGTCGCTGCCAGGGGCTCGACGCAGAGCAGCAGCGCTTGGCCATGCGTCATTGCAATCCGAGTCATGTGCTGCGCAATCACCTGGGCGAGTGGGTCATACAGGCGGCCAAGCAAGGCGAGTTTGCCAGCCTGCGTCAGATGCTGGCTGTGCTCCAATCGCCCTTCGAGGATCACCCGCAGGCAGACCCGGCCTGGTCGGACTTCCCACCTGCCTGGGCCGCCTCCATTGAAATCAGTTGCAGTTCCTAATCAGCCCCTGAACCATGAAGATCGAAAAAACCGAAGCCCAATGGAAGGCCCTGCTGGCCGAAAAAGGCGCCGAGCCGCTGGCCTACCAAGTCACCCGCAAGGAAGGCACGGAGCGGGCCTTCACCGGCCGGTACGAGAGCAACAAGGCCGACGGCACCTACCTGTGCGTCTGCTGTGACAAGCCCCTGTTCGACGCCAGCACCAAGTACGAATCCGGATCAGGCTGGCCCAGCTTTTTTCAGCCGCTCAGCCAAGACGCGGTAGAAACTCAAGAAGACCGCTCGCTCTGGCTGGGCGTTCGCACTGAGGTGCACTGCCCCGACTGCGGCGCCCACCTGGGCCATGTGTTCCCGGATGGCCCACAGCCCATCGGCTTGCGCTACTGCATGAACTCGGCCTCGCTGCTGTTCAAAGCGCGCTCCGGCAACTGAGCACAAACGACCTCGGGCAGACCTGCCCTCCTATCCTCACGCCCCATGAAACTGTTGCTCGACTTTCTGCCCATCTTGTTGTTCTTTGGCATGTTCAAGTACGCTGAGGGTCGGCCCGACTGGGCGGCTGCCACCGCCAGCGAGTGGCTGGGCTTCATGGTGGCCGGCTCAGTGGTGGGCCCCAGCGAGGCGCCGGTGCTGCTGGCTACCGTGGTGGTGATCGTTGCCACCTTGCTGCAGGTCGGCTGGCTGATGGCGCGCGGCCAGAAGATCGAGACCATGCTCTGGGTCAGCCTGGCGCTGGTGGTGGTGCTGGGCGGGGCCACCATTTACTTCCACAGCGAAACCTTCATCAAATGGAAGCCCACCGTCTTGTACTGGACTATGGCCGGCGGCCTGCTGATCGGCCAACTGCTGGGCAAAAACGGCATCCGAGCGCTCATGGGCGCGCAAATGACCTTGCCCGATGCGGTGTGGGTGCGAGTGAACCTCGCTTGGATGGGCTTTTTCGCTTTCATGGGTGCCCTCAATCTGTGGGTGGCTTACCAGTTTTCGACCGCCATTTGGGTCAATTTCAAGCTGTTTGGTGGCATCGGCCTGATGTTTGCCTTTGTGCTGGCGCAAGCCTTGGTCCTGGGCAAATACATGAAGGACAGCGACGATGCTGAACCGGCAGCGCCCGCCGCTCAGGAGAAAAACCCATGAGCGAGGGCGGCTTACCCCGCGCCGCTGAGCTTCAGGCCCGGCTGCAGGAACGCTTGGCGCCGAGCCGGCTGGAGGTCATTGACGAAAGCGCCGACCACGCCGGCCACGCCGGGGCCGGCAACGAAGGCTACGGGACCCACTTTCGGGTGCGCATCGCCACTGACCGCTTCAAAGGCCTGAGCCGAGTGGCCCGACATCGCCTTGTGTATGATGCGCTCCGCGAATTCACGGCCCGCGGTCTACACGCCCTGGCCATTGAAACGCTGGACGGCTGAGCCCTCGCGGCGGCCGCCCCTCCCCCTTTTTTTCAGACCGACTCAGGACTCCCATGATCCGCACTCCCCTCAAGGCATTGGCTTTGGCCAGCATGCTGACTCTCGCCGGTGGCGCTGCCCTGGCCCAAAACGTGGCCATCGTCAACGGAAAGGCTGTCCCCAAAGCACGCCTGGACGCGCTGGCCACGCAAATCGAGCGGGCAGGTCGGCCGGTCACCCCCGAAATGCAGGGCCAACTGCGAGATGAAGTGATCGCCCGCGAAATCTTCATGCAGGAAGCCGACAAACAAGGCCTGGCCCAGACCGATGACTTTCGCAATCAGATGGAACTGGCCCGCCAGAGCATCCTGATCCGCGAGCTGTTCAGCCAGTACCAAAAGAAGAATCCAGTCACCGACGCGGAAATGAAGGCCGAGTACGACAAATTCGTCGCGGCCAACAGCGGCAAGGAATACAAAGCCCGCCACATCCTGGTTGAAAAAGAAGACCAAGCCAAGGCCATCCTGGCCAGCCTGAAAAAAGGTGGCAAGTTTGAAGACATCGCCAAGAAGCAGTCCAAAGACCCAGGCTCAGGCGCCAACGGCGGCGACCTCGATTGGGCCGCACCAGACAGCTACGTGCCCGAATTCAGCCAGGCGCTGACCAAACTCAACAAGGGACAGACCACCGACGCCCCGGTCAAGACCCAGTTCGGCTGGCACATCATTCGCTTGGACGATGTGCGCACCCCGCAGCTGCCGGCCTTCGATCAAGTCAAGCCGCAACTGCAGCAGCAGATGGCCCAGCAGAAACTGGGCAAGTACCAGGAAGAGCTGCGCGCCAAAGCCAAGGTCGAGTGATGAGGCGGGGCCAGTAATCGGGGTCAGATACCGATTAAAGTAATCGGGGTCAGATACCGATTAACGGCTCACTGCTCACCCGCCTGGTCAATCAGGCGGGCTGAAAAAGGCTGGGGCTTGCCCAGGTCGACGCCGACCTGCCAGGCCCGCACATCCGACCCACCCGGCACCTCCAGACGAGTCAGTTGCCTGACCGGCTCGCCCCGCCATGTGAAGGGCTGATCCATGCGGTGCCAATGGCTGTCGCCATGGATCAGCAGTACCGGCACGGGTGAAGCAGCGGCCAAAGGCAAAAGCGTTTCACCGATGCTTTGCCGAAAGCCCGAATTCTTCGGGAAGTCTTCAAACAGGTTTCGCCCCAACAAGGGGTTGGCCTGCATGGCAATCACCAGCGCCTGCGCTTTCACACGGCCCGCATGCTCGAAGGCGGCCCGAATCCATGCTACGTTGGCCGCATCCCTTTGGGCGTGCTCGGCCACAGCGCCAGGCACCTCTGATTGCAGATTGTTGTTGCTGCCCACCACGTGGACAGTCACGAAGAGGACCCCCTCATGCATCCAGCGCTGGTTTTCAAGGAAGGCCGCGTGCTCAGGCATGAACTGCGCCTGACTTTGCAGCGCCATCGGCCGCTGCCCCATGGACGAGCCCGGCTTGAAAAAAAGCTGCCGCAAACGCTGCAGTCGCTCCTGCGGCTCGTAGCCACCGTTGCTGCGCCGATGACAATCGGTCCATTCGTTGTCGCCAGGGGTATAGACCACCGGAGCGGCGAACCGGTCGAAGTGCAGCCGCTGGGCGATGAACTCCTCGTCGGTGCAGCGGGTCCCGCCCGACTTGATGTCACCGACGTGAATAGAAAACACCGGCGCTACCGCATTGATGCGCTCGATCAGGCGTCGATAGCTGGGATAGGCCTGCTGCGGCGAGCCGTAGGGCAAGTCACCCAGTGCCACAAAGGTAAAACCCTGGGCCAACGCGGCGCTGCCCCACAGAGTCAGACCCAGCAGCAAAGTGCCTATCAGCCGGGCTAACATCACGGATCGAAAGGCGCGCTTCAGAACAGACACCACAGGCCAGTACAGTGACCCGTAGTCCACTGCACGAGCAGATCGATCACCATGCCCAGCGCCATCACCGGAAGAATGAGATAGACGATGACCCAGAACACCGCCCAAAGCGTCGGGCGCGGCTCCGCGATGCGATGCCCCATCACCTGCTCGGCTTTGTTGCGCCTGAAAACACCCAGCCATCCTGACTTCATGGTCGGCAGATTGTAGGCAGATGAACATCGTCTGGGACACCCTCAGCCAGCGCGATTGGGACGCGGCCCATCGTCAGACCGCCGGCGCCTTACAGCAGGACTGGGCCTACGGCGCGACCATGCGCTTGCTGGGCGTGCCGGTGCTGCGCGCCAGCATCGAACAAGACGGCAGTCGCCTCGGGATGGCGCAGTTCATTGTGCGAAGCTTTGGCCCGGTGGCCAGCATCAGCCTGTGCTCACGCGGCCCGGTCTGGCTGGGCCAGGTATCGGCAGCCGACAAGGCCAGCGCCTGTCGCGCCCTCAAGGCCAGTGCGCCCGTTCGCGGCTTGCGCCTGTCACTCATCAGCCCGGAGGACACCGAAGAGCAGCCAAACGGCCTGCCCGCCTGGCGCCGGGTCATGACGGGCTATGCCACGGTCACGCTGGACCTCGACCGGCCCGAATCGGCCTTGCGGGCCGACCTCGACGGCAAGTGGCGCAACCGTTTGGTCGCCGCCGAGACCAGTGAGCTGAGCGTGCACCGCATCGGCACCAACCCGGGCCAATACCGGTGGCTGCTCGACCAGGAAGAGGCGCAGCGTCAGACCAAGGGCCTGTCGGGTCTGCCCCTGAGCTTTTATGAACCCTACATTCAGTCGCGGCAACAGCCCTCGCAGTGTGTGCTGAGCCTGCGGGCTGATCTGGGCCGGGACCGGGTGGCGGCCATGATGTTCCTCATCCACGGCCAGGCTGCGACCTATCAGGTGGGCTGGTCGAACGAGGCCGGGCGCGACTTGAACGCGCACAACCTCCTGCTCTGGCAGGCCATGCTCGAATTGCGCCAGCGCGGCGTCAAGCGGCTTGATTTGGGCGGCGTCAACACCACCCGCAGCGCGGGGCTGGCCCGCTTCAAGATCGGCGCCGGCGGCCAGGTGCTGCGCCTGGCCGGCACCTATCTGGCCTGAGTGCGCGTGCCGCCCTTCGCTGGAACGCATGGCGATTGGCAGGGATGAATCGGTATCTGACCCCCTGTTAATCTGGCCCCGATTAATCTGAGATGATTTGTTTACAATCGATAACAAATCAACTTCCTCAATCCCATCATGGCCACGTCTAACTTAAATGCCTTTCAGCAATGGGTGGCCGACATGGCTGAAGGGGCTGGCCTCGAATTGCCGGCAGACCTTGACCCGATGGGTTTGGAGCTTGAAGTCGAGGGTCGCATGGCCCGGGTGATGGCCCACAGTGACGACAGTCTGGCGGTGGTCGAGGTCGACGTGCGCTCTCTGAACGAAGTCGATGATGCCCTCCTCGGCGCGGTGGGTCTGGCCCTGCTCAGGCTCAATCAGGAAGCACGTTTCGAACATGGCTGGGCCATCGTGTTGGATGAAGGCGATCTGCTGAGCATCACCACGACCGTGGTGATGGCGCAGACCGCGAGTCAGGCGCTCAATGAAATCATCGCCGATGGACTGGACCGCGCCGCCTCCCTGGAAGAGGCGGTGGCCGGCATGATCGATCCGGCAGTCACCGCCCTGCGCGCGCAGGAGTCCGTGGGTGACATCGACGACTTGGCGGGCACCATCGGCTCGGCCGGCTTCATTCGCGGATAAGGGGCCGATCCATGCCCATCAACGTCATTGCGCATGGTGGCAGCGGCCACATGCAAAGCATCGGCAAACTCGATGCCACCCAAGCCACCGAAATCCTGAGGCGGGTCCAGGCTCAGTTGGAGATACCCAACAAGAACTCGGGCGTCTTCGTGCTGGTCAATCGCAGCAAGACCGGCGTGGAGATGGAGCTCAAGCGCAAAAGCGGCTGGCAGCTCTGGGGCCGCGGCTCGGACAACACGCGCCTTAATCAGACGCGTGAGTTTTGGAACACGGTGCTGCAGAGAGCCGGACTGCCCGAGGCGGCCCAAAAACTGACCACGTACCTGGACAACAAACCCAAAGGCAGTCATGCCAACCGGGTCGACGTGGCCTTTATCAAGGGCTTGCTCCAGGGAAGCAACTTCCAGGCGCCAAGCAGCGATGGGGGGCCGGCCGTGGACATCGACGATCTGATGGGCGGCAGCAAGGGCTCAGGGTCTTTTGAGTTCCAGCAAGACGGCATCGCACAGGACGCGCAACCGGGCCAGGTGCCGCAAGCCATCAAGGCACCGGCTCCAGCCCCAGAACCGCTGGCGCCGCAGCCACAAGCAAAACCGCTTTCAGATGCGCAGCCTCAGCCCTTGGCGCAGCAGGCGCCTGGCAGTGCCCACCTGTCTAATCTGATGGCTGAACTGGGCTCGGAGCCGGTGCCGCCTCAAAACGACAGCCAAGCCCCGCCAAAAGCACCAGCCCCCGTCGGGGCCCGCCCTCCCCTGGCTGAAGGCAAGACCCTGGGCGACGTCAGAAAGAAGGCGGGCATGCGAGTCGGCAAGGAACTCGGCAGCGGGACCTTCGGCACCGTCAACCTGCTCACAATGGGTCAGGACCCAACGCCGCGGGTACTCAAGACCTTCAATGGTGGCGCGACGCCCACCTTGTACGCCGATCGCCAGGCCAAATTCAATGAAGCGACCGCAGCCTACCTAGTCTCCAAGAAAGAGTCCGGCTACGCACAAAAGGCCGGGGTCGCCGAGACCCAGTATTTCACCGTCGCCGTCGGTGGAAAGTTTCAGATGGTCGATTCCCTGGGCTTGCGCGCACTGCTCAAAAGCCATCCA
>JAXITB010000035.1:0-13047 GCA_034680305.1 Polaromonas sp.
GCCGCCGGGGTCTGCGAACTGGCCGCGCTCGTGGGAACGTAAAAGCCGGCTCTGGCGGGCTCGGCCATCGCTGCCGCCGAGCTGGCCACGAAATAACCGGGCGAGGCCGGCTCCGGCGCACTGGCGCCCGGATTGGCCACAAAGTACCCTGGCGCTGCAGCCGTCTGCGAAACGGCGGCCGTGTTGGCCACGTAATAGCCCGGCGCGGCCCGATAGGCCACAGACATGCCGGCATTCGGGGCAAAGTAGCCCCGTGAGGCCGGGGTCTGACTCACCGCAGCGCTGGTGTCCACAAAGTAACCCGGCTGTGCCTGCTCGGCCATTCCGGCGCCAGCCACCGCCACGTAGTAACCCAGCTCGGCCGCATCCTGGCGGGTCGCCGAGATGGTGGCCACAAAATAACCACGCGCCGCTGGCGTCTGAGAAATCGCGGCAGTTCCGCTCACAAAGAAGCCCAAAGAAGCCGGGGTGGCACTCGAGGCGCCGGTGCCGCTGACATAGCTGCCAGCGGCAGCAGGCGTCTGGCTTCTGGCCGCTGCGGCGTCGACGAAATAGCCGGCCGCCGCCGGCGTGGCCGACGAAGCACCCGTGGTCGCCGCGTAGTAGCCGACCACAGCCGCCGTTTCCGACGATGCCCCCGTTACCGGCACGTAGTAGCCCGCTCGGGCTGGCGTCTGGCTGCTGGCCGCTGTGGCATTGACGTAGTAGCCCGCCGAAGCTGGCGTGGCCGAAGCTGCACCCGTGGTCGCCACGTAGTAGCCGACCACAGCTGCCGTTTCCGACGATGCCCCCGTCACTGGGACGTAGTAGCCCACCTGGGCCGGCGTCTGCGACGAGGCCAGGCTGGCCGCCACATAGTGGCCCAAGGCGGCCGCCGTGCGCGACACCGCGGCGTTCCCTGCGACGTAGTACCCGGCCGTGACCGCCGTCTGGCTGGAGGCACCGGTCGAATCGACATAGTGACCGGCCGCTGCCGCTGTCTGCCCGCTGGCTGCTACGGCGCTCACGAAATAGCCGGCCGAGGCCGGCGTGGCCGATGGGGAGCCTGGCAAATCCACGAAATAGCCCACCGCAGCTGGCGTTTCCGACGAGGCGCCAGTTACCGGCACGTAATGACCCTGACGAGCCGGCGTTTGCGACGAGGCCAGGTCGGTGGCCACATAGTGGCCCAAAGCGGCCGGCGTGCGCGACACCGCCGCCGTGACGCTGACGTAGTAACCGGCCGTGACGCCCGTCTGAGTGGAGGCGCCGGTGTTACTGACAAAGTAGCCTGTGCTCGCTGGCGTCTGGCTGCTGGCCGACGCCGCGGCCACGTAGTAGCCCGCGCTGGCCGCTGTAGCGCTTGCGGCCCCCGTGGTCGCCACGAAGTAACCCGCCGAGGCTGGTGTTTGCGAAAAGCCACCGGTCACCGCCACATAGTGGCCGACTTGAGCCGGTGTTTGCGAGACAGCGCTGGCGGTTGACACGTAGTGACCGAGTGCCGCCGGTGTGGCCATCACCGCCCCGGAACTTGCAACGTAGGAGCCCACCGGCGCCGCCGTTTGGGTTTCGGCGCCCATCACAGCGACGTAGTAACCCGGTGAGGCCGGGGTCTGACTGCTGGCGCCCGTGATCGACACATAGTGCCCGGCCGCAGCTGGCGACGCCATGGTGACCGCAGAGCCCGACACAAAAAACCCACGCGCGGCCGGTGTCTGGGAGACGGCCGTCGCAGCATCCATGTAGTAACCGGGGGCCGTCGGGGTGGCGGAGGAGGCGCCCGCCGCGGGCACGAAATAGCCGGGGCGCGCAGGCGTCTGCGACGATGCCGCCGTCGTGGCCACGAAATAGCCGGCCTGAGCCTGGGTCGCCGAAGCCGCGCCCGTCACGTCCACGTAGAACCCGACAGGCGCCCGAATGGGTCCCGAAGCGGCCACGTTATCCACAAAGTAACCTTTGGGAGCAGGCGTCTGGCTGCTGGCCCCGGTTGCACCCACAAAATAGCCGATGGCCGCCCGCGTCTGCGTGGAAGCCCCGGTCGTAGCCACGTAGTAACCGTAGTCCGCCGGCGTCTGGGACACCCCCGCCGTCACCGGCACGTAGTAGCCCAGGCTGGCCGCCGAGGCGGTCGTGGCGGTCGTGGTGTCGACGTAGCGACCCACGGTCGCAGGCTGACACAGCGTGCCATCGGAGTAGTAGCCCACGGTGCAAGCCGCATAGGCGGCTGGCGCCGCGCCCCAGGCAGCCATCAGGGCCAGCAACAATTGGCTCAGGCGAATCCGATGCACGGAGCCTGATTGGAGACGCGCGGGTCGTTTCGAGGGTCGTGACATGGCAGGGATGGTGGGGGAATGGATCAAACTGCCATGGCTATGTGACAATTTGTCAAATGATAACCGCAGACCGTGAAAAACGAGACATCGTTGCGCTACTCGAAGCGGTCGACCATGAAGGCGCCCTTCAGCGCCTGCAAACCGCATTGCGACGCTGGCCGGGCGATGTGGATTTGATGCTGCTGATGGTGCGCTGCGCCCTGCACACCGGCAATTTGCATCAGGCCCATGCGGCCCTGCTGGGTTTGCGGACCAGCGCCTGCCCACCTGCGCAGTGGCTGCCCTGGCTGCCGCTGTTGTCGCAGGCACTCGATCAGGCCGGCTTTCGGCCGCTGGCGCAAGGCTGGCTGCATGAGTGTCAGCCCATCGCGCAGGCGGCCGGCCTGCCACTGGCTCAGCCTTTGCCCATGCCGGCCCACCTGGACCTGCACAGCCCGGCCCTGCCCACCGGCCAGGCCCTGCTGCGCTATCCGCCCTACGAGGGCAACGCCTACATCTATGCCATTGACGTGGCCGGCACCTGCAACCTGCGCTGCCCGACCTGCCCGGTGGGCAATATGGCCGAGCTCAAACGGGCCAAAGGCCTGATGCCGCTGACACAGTTTGAGCAAATCCTGGACAAGATCGCCAGCGATCGCCCGGGACTCAAACCCATCATCCATCTGTTCAACTGGGGCGAGCCGCTGCTGCACCCGCAGTTGGGCGAGATCGTTGAGGCGGTCAACCGGCGCGGCTGGATCTCTTATGTGTCAAGCACCCTGAACATCGACCGCGGACTGGACCGCCTGGTCGCGGCGCGCCCGAACTGGATCAAGGTCTCGATCTCCAGCGACAACGAGCAAGACTATGCCCGCACCCATGCACGCGGGCAGCTCGAGCGGGTGATGCGCAACCTGCGCCTGTTGCGCCAGTTGCTCGATCAGCAGCCGGCCGGCCGGCCGCCCATCGCCGTGACCCTGGCCCTGCACCTGTACCGCCACAATGCGGCCGCGCAAGAGCGCTTGGCGAAACTGGCGGACGAATTGGGTTTTGGCTTTTCCGCCTCGCCGGCGGTGCTCATGCCCATCGAGAAAAACCTGCAGGTCGCCCAGGGCACGGCCGATCCGGCCACCGAACAAGCGGCCCAAGGCCTGCTCATGCACCCAGCCACTTTGTCGCGAATCAATCGGGAACGGCGCACCGGGCGCTTTGACTGCGAGGCGCGCTTTAACATGACGGCGATCAACTTCGATGGCTCGGTGGCCCTGTGCTGCTGCACCTTCTCGCCCGAGCTGCAAGTCCACCCGGATTTTCTGGCCAGCTCACACCAGCAACTCGAAGCGCTGAAGTACGCCCATCCGTTTTGCGAGACCTGCACCCGCGCTGGCTTTGACTACACGGTCAACGACGTGCTGCCCGCACTGGACTGAAGCTCAAGCGGCGCCCGAAGGCACCGGCGTCAGAGCCGGCCCGAGCCGTCCGTCAGACTGCGCCTGAAACAAGCGCGGGAACGCGCGCCGACCTGCGGCCGAGCTGTCACGGCCGAGCGATGGCCCTTCAAGAATGGGCTCGCCAGATCGACTGCGCCGGGCATCGCCGACGGCAGCCCTGGCCCACAGGAGAGCCGTCATGCACATCGACGCACGCACGCTGGCCGGCCAGACGCTGGAGAGCGACCTTTGCATCATTGGCGCTGGCCCGGCCGGCATCAGCCTGGCGCGCGAATTCATGGGTCAGGGCCTGCGGGTGGCCTTGCTGGAAAGCGGCGGCCTGCACTACGACCGCCAGGTGCAAGCCCTGGCCGATGGCACCACGGTCGGCGCCATCAAACCCTCGATCGAGGTCAATCGCCGGCAGTTCGGCGGCAACGCCAATGTCTGGTGCGTAGGCCTGGGGCCGGCTGAAAAGGGCTTGCGCCACGCCATGTTTGACGAGATCGACTTTCAGCCACGGCCCTGGATCGCCCACAGCGGCTGGCCCATCGAGCGCGAGCAGTTGATGGGCCATTACCGGCGCGCCCAGCAGGTGTGCGGCGGCGGCATCTTTGGCTACACGCCTGAGCCCTGGGAAGAACAAGGCGCACGGCAACTGCCGCTCGAAGGCAGCGGCCTGGAGACCGGCATGTTCCAGTTCAGCCCCTTCGAGGTCTTCACCCATCACCACCGCCAGCAGTTGCTCGATTCGGCCGAGGTCACGGTCTACACCCATGCCACCGCGACGGCACTGACGACCCCGCCCGGCCGCGCGGCGGTCAGCCAAGCCCGCCTGAGCAGCCCAGGGCACGGCCCCTGGCAAATGCGCGCCAAGGCCTTTGTGCTGGCCGCCGGCGGCTATGAAAACGCACGCCTGATGCTGCTCTCGCGCGGACCCGATGGCCTGGCCCTGGGCAATCAGCATGACCTGGTGGGTCGCTACTACCACGATCACCTGCAAGGTCGCAGCGGCTACCTGATCCCCAAGCAAGGCCAGCTGTTCGACCAACTGGCCCTGTATGACCTGCGCCTGCGCCGCGGCGCCTATGTCATGGGCTACCTCAAGCTGTCGGCCCAGTTGCAGGCGCAGGAAAAGGTGGCCAACGTCAACTGCTTTTTGTTTCCGAAGCCGGCCGAGCGGGAGGACCGCGCCATTGAGGCCTTCAACATCCTGCGCCAGCGGCGTCTGCTGCGCCCTCACGCCGATGAGGTCGCGCCTGCGCTGGGCCTCAAGCGTTCACTGGCCTATGCCTGGCAGATGACGCGTGGGCTGGACTACGTGGCCCGCATGGCCGCGCTGGCTGCCACGGGCCGGCAGGCGAGCGCCTATGGGCTGGGGCATGGCGGCTGGTCGCAGCTCAAGCGCCCCGCCGAGCGCTTCGTGCGGCTCGAGCTGTGGCACAGCATCGAACAGACGCCCCGGGCAGACAACCGCGTCACGCTGGGCCACCGGCTGGACGCGCTGGGCTGCCCCGAGCTGGAAGTGCACTGGCAGTGGCACCCAGAAGACATCGATCAGACGCTGCGTGCCCAGGCCCTGTTTGCCCGTGGTCTGGAGCGCGCCGGCCTGGGCCGGGTCGAGCGGGTGCTGCAAAGCGACGGCTCGCCCCACCTGGAGCGACCGGCAGGCTCTCACCACCTCATGGGCACCACCCGCATGCATGCCGACCCACGTCAAGGTGTGGTGGACGCGCAGTGCCGCGTACACGGCATCGACAACCTCTATGTGGCCGGCAGCTCCACCTTCCCAGCCGGCGGCTACGCCAACCCGACGCTGACCCTGGTGGCCCTGGCCCTGCGCCTGGCCGACCACCTCAAGACCCGACCCGACCTCAAAGCCGCGGCCGCACCCGCCCCCAGCCCCACCGCGCTGCGCAGCAACGGCCCCTGAAACACGGCGGCGGCCATCGGCAGTTGCGCAAGTGACAGCCTGGCACGCGCCGCTGTGTTGTCATGGGTGCGGTGCGGCTCGGGTGAGCTGCGCCCAACAGGGGGGCCCATGAAGCGAGTGCAAGGCAAGGTGGCGCTGGTGACCGGCGGGGGCAGTGGGCTGGGCGAGGCCAGCGCCCTGATGCTGGCTCGCGAGGGCGCGCAGGTGGTGCTGGCCGACCTCAACGAGGCCGCCGCAAAGCGGGTGCTGCGTCAGCTCAAAGCCGAAGGCGGCGAAGGCATGGCCGTGCAGATGGATGTCAGCCAGGAGGCCGACTGGGAGCGCGTGATCGCCCGGATTGAACGTCGCTACAAGGCGCTGCATGTGGCGGTTAACTGCGCCGGCATCAACCGCGGGCACAAAGACCCCTGCGAAACCACGCTGGCCGACTGGCAGGCGGTGATGGCGGTCAATTTAGATGGCGTGTTTCTCGGCACCAAGCACTGCCTGCGCCTGATGACGGCCAGCGCACCGGTCAACGGCTCGATCATCAATGTCTCGTCCATCATGGGGCTGGTCGGTCACCCCAGCATCGCCGCCTACAACGCGTCCAAGGGCGGCGTGCGGCTCTACACCAAGTCGGTGGCCCTGTCTTGCGCTGAAAAGGGGCTGAACGTGCGGGTCAACTCCATCCATCCGGGCTTCATCGACACGCCTCTGCTGCGCCAGTCCATGGAGCGGATGGGCGATCCGGTGCAGGCCCAAAAAATCTACGATGCGCTGCAGCCGGTGGGCCGACTCGGGCAGCCGCAGGACATCGCCTATGGCGTGCTTTACCTGGCCAGCGACGAATCGCGGTTCATGACCGGCGCCGAACTGGTGATCGACGGCGGCTACACCGCCCGCTGATCGAGCGCGCTGCGCCGCTGGCTCAGGGGTAGGTGGCGCGGACGGTGGCGATCAGGTCGGCCACGAAGCGATCGGCCGCTGCGCCGCTGGCGCCCGTCCAGCCGTAGCGCCGCTGGGCGGTCGGGCCTGAGCCATAGACCCGCATGCCCCGCTGAATCGGGCCGGCCAACAGACCGTGGGCCGCATCGTCGTAGAACCAAAAGTCCACCGGCTGACCCTGCGATTTGAGCTGCTCGCCCCAGGTCTGCGGCGAGATGGACTGATCTGCCGGGTTGACCGTGAAGCTGCACCGATCGGCCGTGCCCGCGGCAGCCAAAGGCGATGCGCGGTTGAGCGCACAAGGGTCGGTGCGGGTGTGCATCCAGTCGTCTTCGGTCTTGCCGCCATAGTTGTCGAGCTTGCCAAAAACCAGGCGCAGCGGCACGCGTACCCGGTCGGGCATGCCGATGCCCGCAGAAGGCGGGCCTTCGGCAAACACCGCCCGCACATGCTCGGGCTCGACCACCGCCGCCATGTTCAGCGCCACCGCGCCACCATTGGACAGCCCGTGAATGAAGAGCCGCGATGCATCAATGGCTGCATGGCGCTTGAGCCATTGGTAAGCCCCCCAGGTGGCCTTGAAGATCATGCGCTGCCGAGATTCATTGGTGGTGCCGGTCAGGAACAGGGCGGTGCCCCGGTAGTTAAAGCCGTTCATTTCATAAGCGTCGTACAGCAAAGTGGCCACGCCGCGCGCATTCAAGCGGCGGACCATCTCCTGCTCGGCCGAGCCCGGGCCGTTACCACCATGGGCGATGATCATGACCGGTGGCTTGTCGGCCAGCTTGGCAGCGAACCAACCCGGCATGGACAGCTGAACCGACCGGTGGCAGGGGTCAAACTCCGCCAAGGGCCCTTCGACGCGGTGAAAGCCGGGTCGCAACTCGATCAGCTTGGCCACATCGGGCGGCGCAGGTTGGCAAGCGGGCTGTGCCCAAACGGAGGTCAGAGCCGGCAGGGTCAGGGCCAAGAGGCGCAACTGCCGCCAGCCACAGACGGCCTGAGCCCCAGGGGTGGCGCTGCACCAGGCAAAGCGAAATCGATTCATGTGCAAGCTCCTTCTCGCCGGTTCGATGTGGGCTGGGGTGGGTCAAGCGCTGGTCTGCACCTCAAGGCACACCCAGAGCCAGGTGGACATTCGTCCACTGCGCGTCAAAACCATTGGCGCTGCGCTGCGGCGCCGGGGCCTTGCCTTCAAGCAAGACCCGCAGCCCGGCCAAGGCGCTGTCAATCAGGGGCAGGGGGGCATTGGCCTGCAAGGTCTGCGCATAACCGGCCAGGCCAGCGCCGCCCATGATGATGGCGCGCACGCCCGGCACGGCAGCGGCATTGGCGCAGGCCTGACCCAGACAACGCAGCGCCATCTCGGGGTCGGCCAACAACTCGGCCCCGCTGGGGGCCACCGTTTCGATGTGTCGCAACTGATCGCCATAGCCCAGCGACTGCGCCAGGCGCTCGAGCATGACGCGCCAGCGCTGACCCCCGGTGACGATGGCAAAGGGCCCGAGTGCGGCCGCTTCAATGAAGGAGGCCTCGGCCAAGCCGGTGACCGGGCAGGCGCTGCTTTCGCGCAGGGCAAACAGGCCCGGATCACCGAAGCAGCCGATCAGCACCGCAGTGGGCGCAGCCGGGGCCAGTTGCGCGGCCCACACGTCCAGTGCGGCATGTGCAGCCACCGCATGGCTGGCCTCACAAGCGATGTAGCTGGCACCGAAGCGGGCGGTGTGCGCATCGAGTTGCCAATCGGGCGGCAGCACCGGGCTGAGGGTCTGCACCAGACGCGCGGTGGTCGACGCGCTGGTGTTGGGGTTGATGAGCAGCAGCCGGCGGCTCGGTGCGTGGGTCATGGGGTAAGTCCTGATTCAGGGGTGGCTTGTGACTTGCACCAAAGATGTGCAAACTTCAAATGGAGTTCTTTTAACTAGAAAAGTGACTTCGGTTTCATTAAAACGAATACCAAAATGGGATCGAGCGAGGGTGTGGGCGATTGTTCCTGGGCTTTTGCACCAGAAAGAATCGCCACCAAACCGCTCGGCCCACATGGCACTGTTCCTGCTAAATCCACTCCAGGGATCAATGACCCCCTGATTTTCAAGCACACACCCAATTTTTTTAACACTGCGGAAGGATTTCTCATGAAACGTCGTGAACTACTGGCAGCCGGCACGGCCGCCCTCGCTGCACCCTGGGTGCATGCCCAAAGCTCAGCCTGGCCCAATCGGCCGATCCGTCTGATGGTGCAATACCCACCCGGCGGCCTGGTCGATACCGTCGCCCGCCTGATGGCACCGCACCTGTCGCAAGCCTTGGGGCAAAGCGTCGTGGTCGACAACAAACCCGGCGCCGGCGGCCTGATCGGCACCGACATTGCCTCCAAACAAGCTGCGGACGGCTACACCCTGCTGGTCAGCCACGCCTCGGTGCATATCTACGCCACCGCCACCCGCAACACCATGCCCTTTGACCCGGTGGGCGACTTCACCCACATGGGCATGCTGGTGGAGGCACCCATGACGCTGCTGGTGCGCGCGCAATCGCCCTTCCAGACCATGGCCCAGTACATGGCCGCCGCCAAGACCCGGCCAGTGCGCTACGGCTCCTCGGGCATCGGTTCGGCCAACCACCTCTACGGCGAGCTGCTCAAGCTCGAAGGCCCCGCGCCCCAGCACGACCACGTGCCCTACCAGGGCAGCGCCCCGGCCATGCTCGACCTGATGGGCGGCCAGATCGACGGCCTGTTTGATCCGATCACCACCAACACCAATCAGCTCAAGGCTGGCACGCTGCGCGCCCTGGCGATCTCCACGCCCGCCCGCCTGCCGGCCTTCCCGAACATCCCAACCTTCGCCGAGGCAGGCTTCCCCTCATTGACCGGTTCGCAGTGGCTGGGCCTGTCGGGTCCGAAGAACATGCCCGCACCCATCGTGCAGAGGCTGACCGCCCTGATCCCAGAGATCATGAGCAAGCCGGATATCATGGCCCGGCTGGAAGAGCTGCAGACCTTGCCGCGCAAGACCCCGGTGGTCGGCGACGAATTCGTCAAGCTCATCCGCTCCCAGATCACCACCTGGACGGCCGTGGCCAAGAAGGCCAAGGTCGAAGTGATCGCCTAAACCCAAAACGCACCTCAAACGTGCATCGAGCCACCTCCGGGTGGCTCGATTTGTTTCAATCTGGTGCAGAGACCTGCGCCGAATGCGAGCCTTGCCATGACCGAAGTGGATTTCGAACAGATTGACAGCTACCCGCGCTACAAGCTCATGGCCAGCCTGATCGTGCCCCGGCCCATCGCGCTGGTGACCACCATCGGCGCCAGTGGGGTGATCAACGCCGCCCCGTTTTCCATGTTCAACATGGTTGGCGAAGACCCACCCATCCTGATGATCAGCATCAACCGTCTGTCCGACGGCCAACTCAAAGACACCGCCGCCAACATCTTGCACAACGGGGAGTTCGTGGTGCACATGTCTGACGAAGCGATGGCGCAAAAGATGCACGACTGCGGTCACGCCTTTCCCGCCGATGTCAGCGAGCTCACCGAGGTCGGCCTGACGCCGGTCCCCTCGCACAGCGTGCGCCCGCCGCGCATTCTGGAGGCACCGGTGGCCTTCGAGTGCGTGCTGCATGAAAAACTCGAAACCGACAGCCGCTATGTGTTCATCGGCCGCATCAAGTGGCTGGCCGCCAGAGACGGCCTGATCGACACCCAGGCCTGGCGAGTGAACCTGCGCGAGTACCACCCAGTCGGCCGCTTTGGCGCGAGCTTTTACACCCGTACCAACGAACGCTTTTCTTTGTCCGATGACCAGCGCGAGTCGGCGCCGGTCAGCACCTCGATCGACAAGCTGTAAAGGGGGGAGAAAGCCCCATCACCGCGAGGGCGCGGCTCCCACAGAGTCCGCCCACAGACCTCGATTAAGTGCTGTGGGGGCACAGCCCACAGACCTCGATGGCGTGTTGTGGGAGCGCCGCCCTCGGCGCGATGCGGCGGCTGATCAAGCACCGCGCCACCCGTCAAGATGCTCCACAATCGGTCCGGCAGAGCCGCAGATGCGGTTCCCCCCTGCGATGGAGACAGCCCATGGATGGCGACCACTTTGAGATTTTTGATTTGCGCGTCGAGGTCGTTGGCCCTGCCGACCAGCCGATTTATTGTGGCGCTCGCCTGGGCGACCACTTCGAGGTCCACGGCGAGATGTTGCACTTTCCGCCGGGTCAGGGCTTCTCGATGTACTCGCTGGCGGCCATCTTGCCGCTGCTGGCGGCCAAGCAGCGGGTCACCGACCCCCACGACTGGATGAGCACCGACAGTGAGATTGCCTGCCCCGACCCCCACTGCCCCACCCGGTTTCGCATCACCCGCCTGCAAAAAAGGCGTTTTTCGCACAGCCAGACGACCGCCGTGCCCTTGAAGAAGGAGTCCCCATGAGCGCCGCAAACGCAGTCAGTCATCGCAGCCTGGCCCCGGGCTACCGAATACCGCGCCTGATCCGCGGCGGCTGGCAGTTGGCCGGCGACCACGGTCCGGTGCTGGCCCAGCGCGCCGTCGAGGACATGGCCCTGTTCGCGCAAGCCGGGCTCAACACCTTTGACTGCGCCGACATCTACACCGGGGTGGAGGAGCTGATCGGACAATACCGCCTGCGCGACCCCTCGCTGCAGGTACACACCAAGTTCGTACCCGATCTGGCCATGCTGCATCAGGTCGATGAGGCCTATGTCCGGGGGGTACACCAGCGTTCGCTCAAGCGTCTGAATGCACAGCAGCTTGACCTGGTGCAGTTTCACTGGTGGGACTATGCGGCCGGCGGCATGATCGATGCGGCTCGGCACCTGCTGACCATGCAGCGCGAGGGCAGCCTGCGCCTGATCGGCGGCACCAACTTCAATACCGAGCAGACCCGGCGCATGCTCGATGCCGGCATACCGGTGGTGAGCATGCAGGTGCAGTATTCCCTGCTGGATCGGCGTCCCAGCGGGCCGATGGCTGCGCTGTGCGCGCAGTCGGGCATGCAGCTGCTGTGCTATGGCACGCTGGCCGGTGGCTTCCTGACTTCGGCCTGGCTGGGTCAGCCGGAGCCGGCGCTGGAGAGTTTGAGCAATCGCTCACTGATCAAGTACAAGCTGGTGATCGACGACTTTGGCGGCTGGGATCTGTTCCAGCAGCTGCTGCAAACCCTGGCACAGGTGGCCGAGCGTCACGGCGTGGCCCTGTCCAGCGTGGCCACCCGCTGGGTGCTCGAGCAACCGCAGGTGGCCGCAGCCATCGTCGGCGCACGCTACGCGGTACATCTGCCGCAAACGCTGGAGGTGTTTTCACTGCAGCTCGATCAGCGCGATCTCGATGCGCTGGCCCAGGTGCTTGGGCGCAGCCAGCCGCTGGCCGGAGACGTCTACGACCTTGAGCGCGACCGCCATGGCCGCCATGGCCGGATCATGAAGTACAACCTCAGTCAAGCGGCTGCCTGAGTCACGCCCCGCCATGCGAGCAGCCGCCAGTGCACCGATGGCCTTGGATTTCACTGGCCAGGCGGGGGCTTCGCCCTTTGTATCGGCCTGGCTGGCAGACCTGAAGTACGCATGGGCTGGCATGACCGAGGGCGCGCGCACCCTGTCGCTGAAGAAAGACCAGGTCTTGTTTCACCAAGGTCAGTCGGCGCAGGCGGTGTATGTCATCGAAGAGGGCCGAGTGCGTCTGTCGTCCTTCTCGCTCGACGGCCGCGAGCGCCACCTGATGATTATGGGCAGCCATGGTCTGGTTGGCGATTGCGGCTGGCCCCACAGCGAGCGCTACACCGTCAGCGCGCTGGCCTCCAGCGAGGTGCGTTTGCGGGTGGTGGACATGGCGCGCTTTTCGGCTGCCTTGAGCGAGCAGCCGCTGCTGACCCAGCAGCACCGGGCGCTGAGCAGCCGGCGCTTGTGCGTGCTGCTGCAGCAGCTCGAATTGCAAGCCCACAACAGCGCCGGACGGCGCATCTGCCATCACCTGCTGGGCCTGCTGCACGCCTATGGCAGCCCTTTGCAGCAGGGCGGCCTGCGCATCGGCATCAGCTTTACCCAACAAGAGATGGGCAACATCTGCGGGCTGTCGCGGGTCAGCGTGGCCTATGTGTTTTCCAGGCTGGAAAGGCAAGGCGTGATTGCGCGCCAGCAGCGCCACCTGATCGTGTTGCGGCCCGATCTGCTCGAGCGCGAAGCCAGCGGCCTGGGCGAGCCTTGAGCGACAAGAGATCCCCTTTGACCCCGAGCTGAGCGATCGACGCTGCCGCACAGCTGCGGGCGGCGCCGCCCAGACTCCTGGGAGACTGGGCCATCGCTACTGTGTCGGCTTGACGCCGTTGGTGCTGACCTGCACCCGGGCAGCGGTCAGCTTGTCGCCCTGGCCGATGCGCGCGACGATGAAAATGGTTTCTCCGGGCTTGATGTCAGCGCGACTTCCCGGCGTGGATTGCGACATCGGCGTGCC
>JAXITB010000036.1:0-12899 GCA_034680305.1 Polaromonas sp.
AGGCCGACGGACAGATGAAGACGGGCCGTGATGTGGTCATCGGGGCCTTGCTCGGCGCCGATGAATTCGGCTTTGCCACCGCCCCCTTGGTGGTCGAAGGCTGCATCATGATGCGCAAATGTCACCTCAACACCTGCCCGGTGGGCGTGGCCACCCAAGACCCGGCGCTGCGCCGCAAGTTCGCGGGCAAGCCCGAGCATGTGGTCAATTACTTTTTCTTCGTCGCCGAAGAGGCCCGTCAGATCATGGCCCAGCTGGGCATCCGCCGCTTCGACGACCTGATCGGTCGCGCCGATCTGCTGGACATGAACAAGGGCCTGTCGCACTGGAAGGCCAGCGGCCTGGATTTCAGCCGTCTGTTCCATCAGCCTGTGGTGCCGGCCGATGTGCCGCGCCTGCACACCATGACGCAGGACCACGGTCTGGACAAGGCTCTGGATGTGCGCTTGATCGAGAAGTCGCGCGCCGCCATCGACAAGGGCGAGAAAGTCCAGTTCATGGACGTGGCGCGCAACGTCAACCGCACGGTCGGCGCCATGCTCTCTGGCGAGCTGATCCGCAACCGCTCCGAGGGCCTGCCCGATGACACCCTGCGCATTCAGCTCGAGGGTACCGGTGGACAGTCTTTTGGCGCCTTCCTGGCCCAGGGCATCACGCTCTACCTGATTGGCGATGCCAATGATTACACCGGCAAGGGCTTGTCGGGCGGTCGGGTGGTGGTGCGTCCGAGCCTCGATTTCCGCGGCGCGGCGGCGAACAACATCATCGTGGGCAATACTGTGATGTACGGCGCCACGAGCGGCGAGGCCTTCTTTGCGGGCGTGGCCGGCGAGCGCTTTGCGGTACGCCTGTCGGGCGCCACCGCGGTGGTCGAGGGCACTGGTGACCACGGCTGCGAATACATGACCGGCGGTACCGTGGCCGTGCTCGGCCAGACCGGTCGCAATTTTGCGGCCGGCATGTCCGGTGGCCTGGCTTACGTCTATGACGAAGACGGGCAGTTCGCAACGCGTTGCAATCCGGCCATGGTCAGCCTTGAAAAGGTGCTCAGCTCGGCCGAGCAGCAGGCCCAGATCGACCGCAAGATCTGGCACCGTGATCAGACCGACGAAGCGCAGCTGCGCAAGCTCCTGGAAGATCACTTCAAGTGGACGGGCAGCCAGCGCGCGCGCGCCTTGCTCGACCAGTGGGAGAGCGCACGCCTGAAGTTCGTCAAGGTCTTCCCCAACGAATACAAGCGCGCCCTGGGCGAGATCAATGGCCGCAAGGTCGCTTCGGCAGCCAAGCCGGTGACCGCCTGAGTCGGCCGATACAGACGCAGCAAAGGAAACATCATGGGAAAAGTCACAGGCTTCATGGAGTATGAGCGCATCGAAGAGGCCTACAAGCCAGTCACCGAGCGCCTGAAGCATTACAAGGAATTCGTCGTTGGTCTCGATGAAGGACAGTCCAAGAAGCAGGCCGCGCGCTGCATGGACTGCGGCACGCCGTTTTGCAACAGCGGCTGCCCGGTCAACAACATCATTCCGGACTTCAACGACCTGGTCTACCAGGGCGATTGGAAAAACGCGATCACGGTGCTGCACAGCACCAACAACTTCCCGGAGTTCACTGGCCGCATCTGTCCAGCGCCTTGCGAGGCCGCCTGTGTGGTCAACGTCAACGATGACCCGGTGGGCATCAAGTCGATTGAGCACGCCATCATTGACCGCGCCTGGGCCGAAGGCTGGGTGCAGCCCCAACCGCCCCAGCACAAGACCGGTCGCAAGGTGGCCGTGGTCGGCTCCGGCCCAGCCGGCCTGGCCGCTGCTCAGCAACTGGCCCGTGCGGGCCACGATGTGACCGTGTTCGAGAAGAACGGTCGCATCGGGGGCCTGCTGCGCTACGGCATTCCCGACTTCAAGATGGAAAAGAGCCACATCGACCGCCGCATCGAGCAGATGCAGGCCGAGGGCGTGGTGTTCAAGACCAACACCTTGATTGGCACCATGCCCGCCGAGGGGCCGGGCAGCAAGGTCACCAACGACGCCCAGACCACCATCAGTGCCGAGCAGCTGCGCCAGAACTTTGACGCGGTGCTGCTGGCCGCAGGCTCTGAGCAAAGCCGCGACCTGCCGGTCACAGGCCGTGAGCTCGATGGCGTTCATTTCGCGATGGAGTTCTTGCCCCAGCAGAACAAGGTCAATGCGGGCGACAAGCTCAAGAGCCAGTTGTCGGCCGCCGGCAAGCATGTCATCGTCATCGGTGGTGGCGACACCGGTTCGGACTGTGTGGGCACCAGCAACCGCCATGGCGCCCTCAGCGTGACTCAGTTCGAGGTCATGCCCCAGCCCCCCGAGCAGGAAAACAAGCCGCTGGTCTGGCCCTACTGGCCGCTCAAGTTGCGCACCAGCTCCAGCCACGAAGAGGGCTGTCAGCGTGAGTTTGCCATCTCGACCAAGGCTTTCCTGGGTGACAAGGGCAAGGTCACCGGCCTGAAGACCGTCCATGTCGAGATGAAGGATGGCAAGCTCGTCGAGGTGCCCGGTACCGAGAAGGACCATCAGGCCGACCTGGTCTTGCTGGCCATGGGTTTCGTCAATCCGCTGGCCAGCCTGCTCGAGGCATTCGGCATTGAGAAGGACGCTCGCGGCAACGCCAAGGCCAGCACCGACTTCACGGGTGGCTATCTCACCAACGTGCCCAAGGTGTTTGCCGCGGGCGATGTGCGCCGTGGGCAATCGCTGGTGGTCTGGGCCATCCGCGAAGGCCGTCAGGCCGCGCGTGCGGTCGACGAGTTCCTGATGGGCCATTCCGACCTGCCGCGCTGAAGGCGCATGAGGCGTTCATCGCGGTCTCGACCGCTATGATGTGATCCTCGTTTCAAAAGCCGGCTTTTCGCGCCGGCTTGGTTCCTCTCATGTCCGCCATCATTGCTCCTGAAGAGGCCCTGGTTCAATTCAGGGAGGTTACCTTCGCCTACCCGGGCTCCGGCGGCGATCGGGTCATCCTCGACCGCATGCAGCTTTCGGTGGCCCGCGGCAAGGTCACCGCGCTCATGGGGGCCTCCGGCGGTGGCAAGACCACGGTCTTGCGTCTGATTGGCGGGCAGCAGCGCGCCAGCAGTGGTCAGGTTCTGTTCGATGGTCAGGACGTGGGTACGATGGACAGCGCGGGCCTGTATGCCATGCGCAGACGCATGGGCATGCTGTTTCAGTTCGGCGCGCTCTTTACCGACCTGAGCGTCTACGACAACGTGGCCTTCCCGCTGCGCGAGCACACCACCTTGGCCCCGGCCCTGATCCGCGACATCGTGCTCATGAAGCTCGACGCGGTGGGCCTGCGTGGCGCGCGTGAGCTCCTGCCTTCGCAGATCTCAGGCGGCATGGCCCGCCGGGTGGCGCTGGCACGGGCCATCGCCCTCGACCCTGAGCTCATCATGTACGACGAGCCCTTTGCAGGCCTGGACCCGATTTCCTTGGGCACGGCGGCGCAACTCATCCGCCAGCTCAATGACACGCTGGGCATCACCACGGTGGTGGTCTCGCACGACCTCGAGGAAACCTTTCGGATTGCCGACCGGGTGGTCATTTTGGCCAATGGCGGCATTGCCGCAGAGGGGACACCCGAGGAGGTGATGAATTCCAGTGACCCGCTGGTGCATCAGTTCGTCCACGCGCTCAGCCAGGGGCCGGTCAAGTTTCATTACCCGGCCCCAGATGCCGAGACCGACTTCGGTCCGCGTTCGCGCGCCAAGGGGAAGCGGTGAAGCGGCTCGACTTGCTGTCTTGGCTGGCCACGGTCGGACAAGCCACGCGCCTGAAGCTGGCCGACGTCGGCCATGCGGCACGGCTGTTTGTGCACCTCCTGCGCTTGACGCCGGCCACACTCAGGCGCTTTGGCTTGGTGCGCGACCAGATCTTCTTTCTGGGCCACTACTCGCTGGCCATCATCGCGGTTTCGGGCCTGTTTGTCGGCTTCGTGCTGGGTTTGCAGGGCTACTACACCTTGCAGCGTTATGGCTCGGCCGAGGCGCTTGGTTTGTTGGTGGCGCTGAGCCTGGTGCGTGAACTCGGGCCGGTGGTCACCGCGCTGCTGTTTGCCGGTCGGGCCGGAACGGCCCTGACGGCAGAAATTGGTCTGATGAAGGCCGGCGAGCAACTCTCGGCCATGGAAATGATGGCTGTAGACCCGATCCGGCGTATCCTGGCGCCTCGGCTGTGGGGGGGCATCATCGCCATGCCGCTGCTGGCCGCCGTGTTCAGCGCCGTGGGTATTTTGGGTGGCTGGCTGGTGGGCGTGGTCATGATCGGCGTTGATCCCGGTTCGTTCTGGAGTCAGATGCAGGGCGGGGTCGACGCCTTTCGCGACGTGGGCAATGGGGTGATCAAAAGCCTGGTTTTCGGTATCACCGTGACCTTCGTCGCTCTGTATCAAGGTTTTGAGGCGCAAGCCACGCCGGAGGGTGTGGCCCGCGCTACAACGCGTACCGTGGTGCAAGCCTCACTGGCGGTGTTGGGACTCGATTTCCTCCTGACGGCAGCGATGTTCAGTATCTGAAAGAAAGCAGACATCGGGTCCGGGTCATGCCGGCGTGAGAAAATACTCGTCATTGCGCTCAGGTTCTGACGTCGTGTCAACGCAGCGTAGCCAATTTCCGTTCATAGTTAGCGGAACGGTTTTTCCAGAAAGTTCTTATGCAACGCTCCAGCAAAGACCCCTGGGTGGGTCTATTTGTCGTTCTTGGCGCTGCCGCGCTGCTGTTCTTGTCCCTCAAAGCGGCCAACCTGTTGTCCTTGAGTTTTTCGGATGACAGCTATCGTGTGCAGGCCCGTTTTGACAACATCGGTGGACTCAAGCCGCGCGCTGCGGTCAAGAGCGCCGGCGTGGTGGTCGGCCGGGTCGAATCCATCGCCTTTGACGACACCCATTACCAGGCCCAGGTGCGTCTGTCGCTGGACAAGCGCTATGTGTTTCCCAAAGACAGCTCGCTCAAGATTCTCACCAGTGGCTTGCTGGGCGAGCAATACATCGGCATTGAGGCCGGCGCTGCCGATAAAAACCTGGCTTCGGGCGATCTCATCACCACCACACAGTCGGCGGTGGTACTCGAAAACCTGATTGGCCAGTTCCTCTACAACAAGGCAGCCGATGCGGCGCCGGCAGCGGGGAGTAAACCATGATCGCCGCCACCGTCATGCGTCGCGCTGGCTTGGCTGTCTTGCTGGTCCTGCAATTGGTGATGACCGGTTGTGCCACCGTGCCGGCCGGCGCAGGCGCTGATCCGCGCGACCCCTGGGAGGGCTACAACCGACAGGTCTGGCGCTTCAATGAGGTCGTCGATGAGGCGGTTTTGTTGCCTGTGGCGCGAGGCTACCGTGCGGTGGTGCCGGAGCCGGTGCGCACCGGCGTGGGCAACTTCTTCGGCAATCTGTCGGACGTCTGGTCGCTGGTCAACCATGTGCTGCAGCTCAAGCCGCGTGAGTCGGCCGAGACTTTGGCCCGGGTCGGTCTGAACACCACAGTCGGTCTGTTCGGTTTGATTGATGTGGCCTCCGGGGTCAATTTGCAGCGGCATCGGGAGGACTTCGGTCAGACCCTGGGCTATTGGGGCCTGCCCAGCGGGCCGTATCTGGTCTTGCCGCTGCTCGGGCCTTCCACCTTGCGTGATACAGCTGCCTTGCCGGTGGACTGGAAGGGCGATTTGGTGGGAACCGTCAGTGACACCCCAACCCGTGCCACGCTGTCCGTCACTCGGGTGGTTGACCTGCGCGCCAACGTGCTGGAGGCCGGCCGCGTGCTCGACGCTGCGGCCCTGGACAAATACACCTTCGTGCGCGATGCCCACTTGCAGCGCCGTCGTGGCACAGGTGACCTCAAAGGCGCACCGTCTGCGCCCGAGGAGCGCTACGACCTGCCGGAAAAACCCGCACCGGCCCGGTGATCTTTGCCCACACGATGGCTGCTCCATCAGCCTCTTGCATTTCACAGGAATCGAACTCATGAATCGCCGAATTTTTCAACAACTGCTGGGTGGGGTGGTCACTCTCATGCTGGGTGTCTCCGGCTCCCTGGCTCAGGCTCAGGAAGAGCCCGATCAACTCATTCGCCGCCTGTCGGCCGATGTGCTGGAGACCATCAAGAACGACAAGGACGTTCAGGGCGGCGATGTCCGCAAGATCACGTCCTTTGTGGATGGCAAGGTCATGCCCCATGTCAACTTCACCCGCATGACCGCCTCTGCCGTGGGTCGCAGTTGGCGCCAGGCCACGCCCGAGCAGCAAAAGCGCCTTCAAGACGAGTTCAAGTCTCTGCTGGTGCGCACCTATTCGGGCGCGCTCAGCCGGGTCAAGGATCAAACGGTCTCGGTCAAGCCTTTGCGGGCGAGCCAGGGCGACACGGAGGTGATTGTGCGTTCCGAGGTCATTGGCCGGGGCGATCCGATCCAGCTCGACTACCGCATGGAAAAAACGCCTGCCGGCTGGCGAATCTATGACCTCAATGTGCTGGGCGTGTGGCTGGTCGAGACGTATCGCTCGCAGTTTGCCCAAGAGATTTCGGCTCGCGGCATCGATGGCCTGATCGCCACACTGGCAGAGCGCAACAAGGCGGGCAACGCGCCCCGCAAAGGCTAACTCGCATGAATGCCCCCGCCGCCACGATCCTGCGTCTGCCGGCGATCGTCACCCATGCCCGGGCCAATGCCTGCGCCAAGGCGCTGCGGGAGGCCCTGCGTCTGAGCCAAGGCGCGCCGGTGGTACGGGTCGATGCTGGGGCTTTGCAGGAGTTCGATTCGTCGGTGCTGGCAGTCCTGCTCGACTGCCGTCGTGACGTGGTGGCCATGGGCTGGCAGTTTGAGGTGGACCGCTTGCCCGAGCGTCTGAGGCAATTGGCCGCCCTTTATGGGGTGGCAGAGCTCATTCCTGCGGCCCCAGCGCCAACGGTTGCGTGAAGGCCTGCGTCGAGCGCGGTATCCGTGCTTGAGTCGGTGAAAGGCCTTGTGCGAACCGCTTGCCTTTGAAGCCTGACGTCAGCCTCTTCAGGCGGGACCGCCTAAAATAATGGGTTTCATGCCCGCCATATCCTTTCAGTCCGTCTCCAAGCAGTATCGATCGCGCGGCAGTGGTGCCGTCGTGCAGGCCCTGGATCGGGTCAGTTTCGACATCGAGCGGGGCGAATTTTTTGGGCTGCTCGGGCCCAACGGTGCAGGCAAGACCAGCCTGATCAGCATTCTGGCCGGACTCTCGCGTGCCAGCGCTGGCTCGGTCAAGGTCCACGGCTTTGATGTCGTCAACGACTTTGCGCAGGCCCGGCGCTGTCTGGGCGTGGTGCCTCAGGAATTGGTATTCGACCCATTTTTTACCGTCCGGGAGACCTTGCGCATTCAGTCGGGTTATTTCGGCCTGGCTAACAACGGGCCCTGGATCGACGAATTGCTGGAGAGCCTGGGTCTGGCTGACAAGGCCGGTGCCAATATGCGCCAACTCTCGGGTGGCATGAAGCGGCGCGTACTGGTGGCGCAGGCGCTGGTGCACAAGCCCCCGGTGATCGTGCTCGACGAACCGACTGCGGGCGTAGATGTCGAATTGCGTCAGACGCTGTGGCAATTCATCGCCAAGCTCAACCGACAAGGCAGCACGGTCTTGCTCACCACCCATTACCTGGAAGAGGCCGAAGCCCTGTGCAGTCGCATCGCCATGCTCAAGCAGGGCCGGGTGGTGGCCTTGTCGTCCACCTCGGATCTGCTCAAGACGGCTTCATCCAATGTCATGCGCTTCAAGCTCGACCATGAGTTGCCAGCCGAGTTGGCAGCCAAGGCCCGCGTGACCGGCCGGGTGGTGCAGTTGCCCGCCCACGATGCCAGCGAGATCGAAGCCCATCTGGCGGTCTTGAGGCAGGCCGGCCTGCAGGCCCAGGACGTGGAAATCCGTAAGGCCGATCTGGAAGATGTCTTCCTCGACGTGATGGGCGCCCAGCCCGGTGCGTCTGACCAGGAGAAGGTGGCATGACCGGATGGCTCACCCTTTTCTACAAGGAAGTGCTGCGGTTTTGGAAGGTGGCCTTTCAGACGGTGGCCGCGCCGGTGCTGACCGCGCTGATGTACCTGCTGATCTTCGGCCATGTCCTGCAAGACCGGGTGCAGGTCTACCCGGGCGTGGGCTACACCGACTTCCTCATTCCCGGTTTGGTCATGATGAGCGTGCTGCAAAACGCCTTTGCCAACAGCTCCTCGTCCCTGATTCAGAGCAAGATGATGGGTAACCTGGTGTTTATTTTGCTCACCCCGCTGTCACCTTGGCACTGGTTTTGTGCCTACATGCTGTCGTCCATGATGCGCGGTGTGGTGGTTGGCCTGGGGGTGCTGCTGGTGACCGTCTGGTTTTCCGACCTGCCCTGGGCGGCCCCGGTCTGGATCTTGGTGTTCGGTCTGCTCGGGGCGGCGCTGCTGTCGGCCATGGGCATCATTGCCGGCCTGTGGGCTGAAAAATTCGATCAGATGGCCGCCTTCCAGAACTTCGTCATCATGCCCATGACTTTCCTGTCGGGCGTGTTCTATTCCATTCACTCGCTGCCCGACTTTTGGCAGTCGGCCAGTCATTTCAACCCGTTTTTCTACATGATCGATGGCTTTCGCCACGGCTTTTTAGGCCACAGCGATGTCTCGCCCTGGCTGAGCCTGGCCCTGGTCGGTTCGGCCTGCTTGGTCATGAGCGCGGTGGCCCTGCATCTGCTGCGCACCGGTTTCAAAATTCGCCACTGAAGGAATCGCGATGACCGCCGACGAACTCCAAGCCCTGATCGCCCAAGGCCTGGCCTGCACGCACCTGACGGTGGACGGCGATGGCCGACATTGGTCGGCCGTGGTGGTGTCCAGCGAATTTGAAGGACGCCGACCGATCTGGCGCCATCAGCGCGTCTACGCCACCCTGGGCCAACGCATGCAGACCGACGAGGTCCATGCCTTGTCCATGAAAACCTACACGCCCGCAGAGTGGGCGGCACAGGGCGGACGCTGAATGGACAAGCTGCTCATCCGTGGTGGTCGGCCCCTGTCTGGCGTGGTCGAGATCTCCGGCGCCAAAAACGCCGCCTTGCCTGAGTTGTGTGCCGCGCTGCTGACCGATGAACCGGTCACGCTGGCCAATGTGCCTCGCTTGCAAGATGTCTCGACCATGCTCAAGCTCATTGGCAATATGGGCGTGGCCGCATCGCGTGATGCGGCCGATCCGACCACGGTCCACATCCATGCGGCGGGCCTGGACAAACCCGAAGCGCCCTATGAATTGGTCAAGACCATGCGGGCGTCGGTGCTCGCCTTGGGGCCGCTGCTGGCCCGCTTCGGCCGTGCGACCGTGTCCTTGCCCGGTGGCTGCGCCATCGGTTCGCGGCCGGTGGACCAGCACATCAAGGGCCTGCAGGCCATGGGCGCCGAGATCCATGTGGAGCATGGCTACATGGTCGCCAGCTTGCCCGCAGGCCGCACCCGTTTGCGGGGCGCTCGCATCACCACCGACATGGTGACCGTGACCGGCACCGAAAACTTTCTCATGGCCGCTTGCTTGGCCGAGGGCGAGACCATTTTGGAAAACGCAGCTCAGGAGCCCGAAATCCCTGACCTGGCCGAGATGCTCATCCGCATGGGCGCCCGCATTGAAGGGCACGGGACGAGCAAGATCCGCATTCAGGGCGTCAGCCGCTTGCAGGGCTGCCGTCATCAGGTGGTGGCCGATCGCATCGAAGCGGGCACCTTCCTGTGCGCCGTGGCGGCCGCAGGCGGCGAGGTCACCTTACGCCACGGCCGCGCCGACCACCTGGAAGCGGTGATTGAAAAGCTGCAGGCTGCCGGCGCGCGCATCGAAGCCGGTGAGGGCTTGATCCGCATCAGCAGTCAGGGCCGCTTGAAAGCGCAGAGCTTTCGTACCACCGAATACCCCGGCTTCCCGACCGACATGCAAGCGCAGTTCATGGCGCTCAACGCGATTGCCCAGGGCAGCAGCAAAGTCACTGAAACGATCTTTGAAAATCGTTTCATGCACGTCAACGAACTGGTGCGTCTGGGCGCGCAGATTCAGATCGAAGGCAAAGTGGCGCTGATCGAGGGCGTGCCCCGCTTGTCGGGCGCGACGGTCATGGCCACCGACCTGCGCGCTTCGGCCAGTCTGGTGATCGCTGGTCTGGTGGCTGAGGGGCAGACCGTGGTCGACCGCATCTATCACCTCGACCGTGGCTACGATCGCATGGAAACCAAGCTGCGTGGCATCGGCGCCGACATCGAGAGGATTCAATGAAGCCTATTTCGCCAAGCTGGCTCCTGCTGCCAGATCTCGGCCGTTTGGCCGGGCGTCAACCGAGCCGGGGGCGCTGCGCATGATCACGCTGGCCTTGTCCAAAGGGCGCATCTATGACGACACCATGCCGCTGCTGCGCGCAGCCGGCATCGAGGTGCTCGATGACCCCGATCGCTCACGCAAGCTGATTTTGGCCACCAACCGCAGCGACTTGCGCGTGGTGTTGGTGCGTGCCACCGATGTGCCCACCTATGTGCAGTACGGCGGTGCCGATCTGGGCGTGGTGGGCAAGGACACCTTGCTCGAGTCTGGCAGCCAGGGCCTGTATTTGCCGCTGGATCTGCAAATTGCCCGCTGCCGCATCAGTGTGGCGGTGCGCGAGGGTTTTGACTACGCGGCCGCCGTGCGGCAAGGCTCGCGCCTGAAGGTGGCCACCAAATACCTGGCCATCTCACGTGATTTTTTTGCCGCCAAGGGCGTGCATGTGGACTTGATCAAGCTCTATGGCAGCATGGAGTTGGCTCCGCTGACCGGGCTGGCCGATGCCATCGTGGATCTGGTGTCGACCGGCAGCACGCTCAAGGCCAATCACCTCGTGGAGGTCGAGCGCATCATGGACATCAGCGCCCGCCTGGTGGTCAATCAGACCGCGCTCAAGCTCAAGCAGGCCCCGATTCGTCAACTGATCGATCAACTGGCCGCCGCCCTGGCGCAGTCGCCTGCGCCATGAAAGCCGTGCCCCTTTTACTGTCCACCGCACAGGCTGATTTTGAGCCGCTGTTTCAGCAGCGCCTGCATTGGTCGGCTGATGCCGATGCGGCCATCGAGCAGCGCGTCGCTGAGATCTTGGCCGACGTCAAAAAGCGCGGCGATGCGGCCGTGCTGGATTACACCGCCCGCTTTGATGGTCTGAACGTGGCTGACATGGGCTCGCTTGAAATCGACGCCGAGCAACTGCGCGCGGCCTTCGAGTCCCTGCCCCCGGCTCAGCGCGAGGCCCTGCAGTCTGCGGCCGAACGGGTGCAGACCTATCACGAAGCCCAGAAGCAGGCCTGCGGCCAGAGCTGGAGCTACCGCGACGCCGACGGCACCCTGCTTGGGCAGAAGGTCACGCCACTGGATCGGGTGGGCATTTATGTGCCCGGCGGCAAGGCGGCCTACCCCTCATCGGTGCTGATGAACGCCATTCCGGCCCGGGTGGCTGGCGTGGCCGAGATCATCATGGTGGTGCCCACACCACGCGGCGAGAAAAGCCCGCTGGTGCTGGCCGCCGCGCACGTGGCAGGCGTCACTCGCGCGCTGACCATCGGCGGGGCGCAGGCGGTGGCGGCGCTGGCCTACGGCACGGCCAGTGTGGCTGCGGTCGACAAGATCACCGGGCCTGGCAATGCCTATGTGGCCGCCGCCAAGCGGCGGGTGTTCGGCACAGTCGGCATCGACATGATCGCCGGTCCCTCTGAGATTTTGGTGCTGGCCGATGGCAGCACGCCGGCCGACTGGGTGGCCATGGATTTGTTTTCGCAGGCCGAGCATGACGAACTGGCGCAAAGCATCTTGCTTTGCCCGGACGCCGGCTACATCGCCGAGGTCAGCGCCGCCATTGATCGCTTGCTGCCTGAAATGCCGCGTGCCGCCATCATCGCCAAGTCGCTGAGCGACCGGGGCGCGCTCATTCAAACCCGCAGCATGCAAGAAGCCTGCGAGATCAGTAACCGCATCGCGCCGGAGCACCTGGAGATCTCCAGCCAGGAGCCTGCTCGCTGGGAGCCGCTGCTGCGCCATGCGGGGGCCATATTCATGGGGGCCTACACCAGCGAGTCGCTGGGCGACTATTGCGCCGGCCCCAATCATGTGCTGCCCACCAGTGGCACCGCCCGCTTCTCCAGCCCGCTGGGGGTCTACGACTTCCAAAAGCGCTCCAGCCTGATCGAGGTCAGCGCCGCAGGCGCGCAGACTCTGGGCCGAACCGCCGCAGAGCTGGCCTACGGCGAAGGTCTGCAGGCCCACGCGCGGGCGGCCGAGTTGCGGCTGCAGCCGGTTCCACCCATGCGCCGCACATCATGAGTCACACCCTGAACCCGCGTCTGGCCCGCCTGATCCGCCAAGATGTGCAGTCCATGCACGCTTATGCGATCCAGGACTCCGCTGGCATGGTCAAGCTCGATGCCATGGAGAACCCCCATCGCTTGCCGCCGTCCTTGCAGGCTGAACTGGGGCGGCGTCTGGGCGCGCTGGCGCTCAACCGTTACCCCGACGCCCGGGTCAATGACTTGCGCCGGGCCCTGGCCGACTATGCCCAGATGCCTGCCGGCTTTGACCTCATGTTGGGCAACGGCTCGGACGAGCTCATCTCCCTGCTGGCCATGGCCTGCGACTTACCCGGTGCGGTGGTGTTGGCACCGGTGCCCGGTTTCGTGATGTACGCCATGAGCGCCCAGTTGCAGGGCCTGACGTTTGTGGGCGTGCCCCTGACGGCCGACTTCGAACTTGATCTGCCGGCCATGTTGGCGGCCATTGCCACCCACCGGCCGGCCATCACCTACCTGGCCTACCCCAACAACCCGACCGCCAATCTTTGGGACGATGCCGCCATCGAGGCGGTGATCGAGGCCGTGGGGCAGCAGGGCGGTC